>NZ_CAXAVR010000072.1:0-13814 GCF_963972535.1 uncultured Salegentibacter sp. | reverse complement strand
GCACCTTTTTTACGAACGGTAGTGATATAGCTTTCGGGTAGTTTTTGCCCTTCTTCCCTGACTTTTTTAACTACCTCCAGTACTTCTTCAATTTTATTGTAAATCTTTAATTTATCTTCTTCAGAGAGTTCGTTAACCTTCGTGGCCGGATGAATTTTAACCTGAAAAAGTATTTCATCAGCATATAAATTCCCAATTCCGGCGATGAGTTTTTGATTCATTAGCAGAGCTTTTATGGTCCCGGTTTTACCTTCTAAAATTTCAAAAAATTGTTCTCTTGTAAGAGCAAGAGCATCAACTCCCAGACCGTTCTCTTTCTGAAATTTAACCAGACTTTCAGCTAAATAAAGCTTTCCAAATTTACGCGGACAGGTAAAAGAAACCCGGGAATGGTCTTCAAAAGTAAGTGTGAGTTGTGCATATTTAGGTATTTCTTCGTGTTGATAATACTCCAGTTTCCCGGTCATCCCAAAATGTACCACCAAAACTCCTTTATTTTTTAAATTCAGGAAAAGATATTTTCCTAAACGATCACTCCCAATAAATTGATTCTCTTTTAGGGTTTCCTCGAATTCACATTTAGCCGACTGGTAGATCTTTTTATCACCGGTTTCTACTTTTACGATCTTCTTATGCAGAATAGTAGCATCGGCATATTTTTTCTGATAGGCAACTTCGGGTAGTTCTGGCATATTCTCTGTTCTCTGTTCTCCGTTCTCCGTTCTCCGTTCTCCGTTCTCTAAAATATTAATGATTTCAGCTTTAAGCTTATAAATTCATCTTAAATTTCACGAGAGTCATTCAAAAAAGCTTCATTTGTCCGTCTTTGTATTGCTCGTGTAAATCGCAATTTAAAACCGGCCTTTCTCTTCCCTTTAGATATTTTGCTTTAGCAATTTTGAATTGCTGTGCCACCTGGCTGGCAAATTCACCTTCGCCTTTCATTCTTGTGCCAAACCTGCTATCGTTTAAACTTCCACCGTGAACACTTTCTATTTGATGCAAAACTTTATCGGCCCTGTCTGGCATCGCTTTCCTAATCCAATCGGTAAAAATGCCTCCAATAGCTCCGTTTAATCTAACAATTGTATAGCCAACACCCAGCGCACCCCTCTCGGCTACTTCTTTCACCAGCGGCATAATTTCGTGGGAATTTATTGAGGGAATTATTGGCGCCATCATCACGCTCACAGGAATACCAGCTACAGAAAGCTTTTCTATAGTTTCCAGTCGTTTTTTAATACTGGCCGTTCTGGGTTCCAAAATTCTACGGATTTCTTCCTCGAGGGAAGTGACCGATAAGCTAACCTGAACCAAATTATCTGCAGCCAGGTCTTTTAAAATATCTATATCCCGCTGTACCAGGGCGTTTTTAGTGATAATACCAACCGGATGTTTATACTTTAAAAAGGTTTGAAGCAGCTGTCTCGTAATTTTTAGTTTTTTTTCGATTGGCTGATAACAATCTGTATTACCGGATAGCACAATAGGGGTAGCCTCCCACTTTTTACTACTAATCTTCTTTTGCAGCAGTTCTACCGCATTTCTTTTTACCAGGATTTTTTGTTCAAAATCAAGTCCCGCACTATAACCCCAATATTCATGAGAATTACGGGCGTAACAATAAATACAACCGTGTTCACAGCCTTGATAAGGATTTAACGAAAATCCCATCCCAACATCTGGACTGTTCACTTTATTTACAATAGTTTTAGGAAAAGTATCTATTAAAACCGTTTTAGAATTTTGCACCTCATCGCCTTCAGTAGCGCAATGGTTGAGAAAATCATCACGAAATTCATGATCGTGTGGGTCAAATCGGTTATGCACATTTAGCTGCGCACCCCTTCCGTAGATAAAATCTTTATTATTATTGGACATATTACAAATTTATGGAATATATCCTATTTATAGAGTAAAAAATAAGCTTTAACATCCAAAAATTAAACTCTGGACGCTAAAGCTTTTATTTTAGTTACCCGGAAAATCGGCTTTGCGTTTATTCAAAAATGCTGAAGTTCCCTCCTCAAAATCTTCGGTTCCAAAAGAGTTTCCAAATTCACTAATTTCCACTTCAAAACCATTTACGCCATCTTCGTAATTTGAATTTATAGCTCGAATTGCGGCGCTTATAGCCACTAAGGAATTCTTCATAATTTTTCCTGCAATCTTTTCGGTAAATTCTATCAATTCTTCGGGCTCGCAAACGTGATTCACAAGATTATACTGAAGCGCCTGGTTGGCATCTATCATTCCAGCGGTCATAATCATTTCCATCGCTCGGCCTTTTCCTACTAATTGCGGAAGTCTTTGCGTGCCGCCGTAACCGGGAATTACGCCAAGTGAAGTCTCAGGAAGTCCCATTTTGGCATTATCACTGGCTATTCTAAAATGTGCTGCCATGGCCAATTCGAGTCCGCCACCAAGGGCAAAACCATTTACCGCGGCAATAACCGGTTTAGGAAAATTCGCTACAAAATCGAATAATTTCGCCTGACCTTCAGCTGCAAGTTCGCGACCTTCTTCCGGAGAGAAATCGGCAAATTCACTAATATCTGCACCGGCAACAAAAGCTTTTTCTCCCGTTCCGGTTAGAATGATCACTTTTACTTCTTCATCTTCTTTTGCTTCAGTAAAAGCCTGATGCAATTCTTCAATGGTGTCGCGGTTTAAAGCGTTTAATTTTTTAGGACGGTTAATCGTAATTTGTAAAATACCGTCGTTATTTTCGGTTAAAATATTTTCGAATTCCATATTTAAAATTTTTGGTTCGTTCTTTATTATTTAGGAAAACGCAGCTTAAAAGTTGTGCCCCTTCCTGGCTTAGAAGTAAAGTTAATACTTCCATTATAAGTTTCCACAATATTCTTTACCATAGCAAGGCCAAGACCCATTCCGCTGGATTTAGTAGTAAATTTAGGTTCAAAAACTTTCTCTATATTTTCTTCGGAAATACCCGCACCGTTATCTGAAATGATCACACAAACATTCTTTTCTTCCTCGTGAATACTTACCATTATACGCGGATTTTTCTGTTTATCCATTGCCTGAATGGCATTTTTAACCAAATTGGTAATTACCCTAATGAGTTGCGTTCTATCAAATTTTGCGAGAATTTCTTCTTTTTCGCTGGAAAACTGAATATAATCTTCATTAAAAATATCCAGTGCCAATTTTACAATTTTTGGAACATTCAGCATTTCGTTTTGTTGAGCGGGCATTTTCGCAAAATTCGAAAAAGCTTCAGCAATAGAACTCATCGTATCTATCTGATTAATAAGTGTGGTAGAATATTCGGCTACTTTTGCTTCAATTTCGGGATCGTTTTTATCAAAATTCCGTTCAAAACTTTGTACGCTTAAGCGCATTGGAGTTAACGGATTTTTAATTTCATGAGCTACCTGTTTGGCCATCTCCCGCCACGCCTGTTCCCTTTCGCCGGCGGCCAGTTTTACCGCGCTTTCTTCCAACTCGTCTATCATACTATTATACGCAGCCACGAGCGTATAAATCTCTTCGGAAGCGTTATTTATATCTATTTTCTGGTTGCGTTTATCCAGGCGGGTTTCAGTAATTTTATCAGAAATAATTTTAAGGGATTTGGTGATATATTTAGAAAGAAAATAAGACATAATAATCGCCAAAACAAGCATAAACAAATACACCTCCAGCATTCTTAAGAGAAAATTATTCAAGTCCCTATTTAA
The DNA here is from genome assembly GCF_963972535.1 of uncultured Salegentibacter sp. Taxonomy (NCBI): domain Bacteria; kingdom Pseudomonadati; phylum Bacteroidota; class Flavobacteriia; order Flavobacteriales; family Flavobacteriaceae; genus Salegentibacter; species uncultured Salegentibacter sp. The sequence continues at coordinate 10,107 of NZ_CAXAVR010000072.1, read as the reverse complement.
AACCGTATCATCCTGAACATAGGGCAGGTAAAGGATGGCCAGGGGTTTAAATTTTTTATCTAAAATATAAGTATATGAAGACTGAAATTTTTGCCCATTAATTTCGGTTTTCTCAATATATCGTTTGTTTTCTGAGCGTTCCAGTTTTCGCAGAATATCTTTATCCAGTTGATTATCTGTGGTATCCCTAAAGAAAGATTGATCTGATTTTATTAAAAGTTGACCCTGAAAATCATAAATATTAATTTGCATCTCGTGCACCTGGGCCATTTCGTGAATCTTATTTCGCTCACCAAAGATCATATCAATATTCTCGGTATTAATCAGGTAGGTGGTACTGGCGAGAATAAACTTTATATTTTCCCTAATAGCCTGTTCCTTTCTTTCCAGGCGTTCGCGGTGGTAGTTTTCGGCTTCCAGCTTATATTGATAAACTGTAATCCCAACAATTAAAATTGAAGCTCCCAGCACCAATAAAATCATGGAGATAAATATGCGGGTACTTAAAGAAAGTTTTGAAAGCTTCATAAACAATTATTAGCGCAAATTAATCAATTATCACACCAATTAGGCATCGGGGTTTTTAGTTCTAATTCGCTTATACATTTTAATTCCCAGCATAAGAATTCCCGCCAATAAAAATATTCCTAAAACTCCGTAGATCCAGTTTAGAGCATCTTTTATAATCACTAAAAAAATAACCGCAAAAAGAATTAAAGTAGAACCTTCGTTCCATAATCTCATTTGATTGGATGTCCATTTTACCACATCATTTTGAAGTTCTTTAAAAATAAGATGACATTTAATATGGTAGGCATACAGTAACACAACGAAACCCAATTTTACCAACATCCAATCTTGCGAAAGCCATCCCGGTGCTAAATAAAGTAAAAGAAAAGCAAATAAACTCGCTAAAATAGCCGAAGGCCAGGTAATTATAAACCACAACCTTTTAGTCATTAGTTTAAACTGGTTGGCAAGAATACTTTTATCGGGTTCAGGTTTTTGAGTAGCTTCTATATGGTAAATAAATAAACGCGGAATATAAAAAAGCCCGGCAAACCATGTAATTACAAAAATAAGGTGCAAAGCTTTTATGTACTGGTAATATTCTATCACAGATTAAGGTTTTTTGGTTGGGTTTTGATGGGTGTTGAAGACAGACTGAATTAAAATTTGATCTTTAAAAATCCTGTAAATAATGAGAAATGGAAATTTTTTTAAGGGTACCTGCCTATAACCTTTCTTAATTTCATTAAATAAATAAGGATCAAAACGTAAAAGATCATATATTAAGTTAATTTCCTTTAAAAGCTCTTTTCCCGCTTTCAGATTCCTGGATGAATACCATTCTTATCTTATAATCCATATTTTTCTTTCAACTCATGCTCAACTTTCTCCCATTCTTCAGATTGTATCTCTTTATTTTGATAAGCTTTGAAATCTTTTTCCAATTGCTCATAAATTCGATCTGGAACAACGGAATTTGTAGTAGTTAATTCATATTCTTCTCCCGATTCATGAGCATTTACTCCCTGCAATAAATCTTGAACTTGCTTCAGCAAAGCGATATCATTACAAGCAATAATCTTCTGAATCAATTCTATTTTTAGAGCTTCTTTATCCATTATTTCAGGCTTTCTAACAAAGATAGGGATTTATGAATTTTTCTTCAGCAGAAATATCAGGAGGTTTTAGGCTTTAATTTTAATCTCATTTCCCGGTTTAAAAAATAGGCAGTAACCACTGTTGAAAGTAAATCGGCAATAGGAAAGGAAATCCACACCCCTATTTCCCCAAAATAATTAGGTAAAATTAAAATTAACGGAATAAAAAAGAAACCCTGCCTGGACAAAGTAAGCAACAATGCCGGTACGGCTTTACCCACGGCTTGAAAATAAGCAGCCCCAATAAGCTGAATTGCTACAATTGGAGTCGCGGCAAAAACCCAGCGCATTGCAGCAGGAGTTTCCGCAATAATTGTTGGATTTTTAGTGAAAATGCGAACAATTTCTTCAGAAAAAAACATAATCCCCCCAAATACCAGCAAACCCAAACCACAAGCATATAAAATAGCCGTATTTATACTTTTACGAACCCTTTGATATTTTTCGGCACCATAATTAAATCCGGCAATTGGCAAAAATCCCTGTGTAACCCCCAATACGGGAAAGAGTGCAAACATGAGCATCCTGGCTATAATTGCATAAATCGCCACGGCATCTTCCCCGCCAAGGTCAAACAAAATATTATTCATAAGCAGGTAGATTACACTTACTACCGCTTGCCGGGATAAAGTAACAAAGCCAAGGGAGCCAATTTCTCTAAGAATGGGTTTATTAAGACCAAAATCTGGTAAACTAATTCTAAGTTCAGAATTTTTGGAAAGGAAAAACCAAAAAACATAGGCAAAACAAAAAAGATAAGAAGCCGTGGTAGCCCAGGCCGCGCCCCACATACCAAGCTCCATTTGATTTATAAAAATATAATCTAGAACTAAGTTTGCCACAGAGGGAATTATCATGGCAATCATGGCGAATTTTGGTTTTCCTTCGGCACGAATTACCGTATTGCCCATCATACAAAGCGCCAGGAAAGGCACCCCATAAAGTACAATGGTATAGTAAACTTTTGCCGGTTCAAAAATATCGCCTTTTCCGCCAAAAGCAGGAATAAGCGAATCCACGAAAAGAAGACCTATAATTACTAAACCAATAGTAAGAATTAGGGTAAGACTTATCTGGTTTCCGAAAGTTTTAAGTGCCTTTTTCCGATCATCGGCACCCAGCGCTCTTGATATTATAGAAGAACCACCAATGCCAATAGCCATTCCCAGGGCGGCGATAAAAAACGAAACCGGAAGCACTACATTTATCGCTGCAATAGCGGTAGAGCCAATCCAGTTTCCTACAAAAATGGTATCGATTAAAATATTAAGCGACATGACCAGGATTCCTACCGAAGCCGGTGCCGCTTGCTGTACAAGTAATTTACCTATTGATTTTTCTCCGAGGTTTCGAGAATTCACCGAGGCCATTACGCTTCAACGGGCTTTTGATGCGCCCACTCATCTACCCAACGAGAAAGTACGTTCACCCAATCGTCCCTATCGTTAAGACAGGGAACTACTGTAAATTCTTCCCCGCCAACTTCGTGAAAAATCTCTTCGCCCTCCATCGCTATTTCTTCTAAAGTTTCTAAACAATCTGAAATAAAAGCGGGGGTTACAATAGCCAATTTTTTCATTCCCTGTTTCCCGAATCGTTCTATAGTTCTATCGGTATAAGGTTGTAACCAAGGGTCGAAACCTAAACGCGACTGAAAGGAAACGCTATATGAATTCTCTTTTAATTCTAAATATTCAGCTACAAGCCTTGTAGTTTCAAAACACTGGTGACGATAGCAAAATTGATGCGCTGCTGAAGGCGTTTGGCAACAACTTCCATCAATTTTACAGTGGGATTTAGTAACATCACTTTTCCTAATATGTCGCTCTGGGACCCCGTGATAAGAAAACAATAAATGCTGAAAATCTTTCCCTTTTAATTTCTCTGAAATACTTTCAGCTAAAACCCGAATATAGTCTGAGTGATTATAAAAAGGCGGCATTGTGGTGAATTGCATTTCCGGAAAATGTTCTTTCCTAAGCTCTTCGGCTAAAACTAAAATAGTTTCGGTAGTAGCCATGGCGAATTGAGGATATAATGGAAAAAGCAAAACTTCGTCTACTCCTTTATCATACAATTCCTGAAGCCCCGATTTTATACTTGGTTCTCCATAACGCATTGCCAAAGCAATTGGCACAGAGGTGTTTTTATCCATTTTGTACTGAAGGCGTTCTGATAAAACAATTAGGGGTGAACCCTCGTCCCACCAAATTTTTTGGTAAGCTTCCGCCGATTTTTTGGGTCTTGTATTTAGTACAATTCCCCTTACCAAAAGTACCCTGGCCCAATAGGGAACGTCAATTACACGTTCGTCCATTAAAAATTCGTCCAGGTATTCCTTTACATCTTTCGGGTCGGTGCTTTTTGGAGAGCCCAAATTTACCAATAGTACGCCTTTACTCATATTTTTCTTTTTCAACTTCAAAAATAGGTTTATTAAAAGTGTAATTAAGTATTACATTATTACACTTTTTTATGCCTTAATAGAGGATTTAGTTTTTTGTTTTGTCTAACGCAAATAAAATACTCTGTAGAATATGTTCCTGAAATAACGGCTCAATATAAGACTGAATGGTATGTCCCAACCCAGTATAAATTGAAACTCCGCCGTGGCCCGTTTCCCTAAACCAGGCAATGGGATGTTCTTCACCGTTAGTACCACCCTGGTACGAATTCTCATCAAGATACAAAAGTACCTGCATTTTAGGGTTTAGGTTTCTGTAATTATACCATTCGTCAGTTCTGGTCCATACTTTTGGCAGGTGAGAAACCGCGGGATGTTTAGGCATATTTAATTTTATATCAGCTTGTTGAACTTCTGGATGCCCATCAAAAAAGCCACCAACCAGTTCTACAAACCAGGGCCAATCCCCTTCGGTATCTGCAGCAGCATGAATTCCGAAGAAATTACCGCCATTTTCTATATAATTTTTGAAGCCTTCCTGTTCCTTTTCATCAAAAACATTTCCGGTAGTATTCAAAAAAATCACTAAATCATATTTTTTAAGATCTTCGCTATGAAAATTATCGGCATCTTTAGTAGAGGTCACTTCAAAATCATGGTCTTCGCCGAGGTCTTCAATAAAAGTTCTCCCGGTGGGAATGGAATTATGCCAGAAACCTTCGGTTTTATAAAATAAAAGCACTTCTTTTTTATCTTTTTCATCTTCATCTTTTGTTCCTTGGGCATTTCCTGAAAGGAAACCGAAAAAGATGAGCATATAAACGGCGACAAATTTTTTAAACATAGAGCTAAGAATTTGAAGTTAAAGACATAATATACTTCTTGGGCGTAGTGCCAAATTTTTTCTTAAAAGCAGCAATAAAATGACTTGCGGTACTGTAGCCCACTTTTAAACCAACTTCGTTCACGTTAAAATCGCCACTATCTAAAAGTTTCCGGGCATATTCCATTTTATAATCGAAAAGAAAACTGTACACCGAATCGCCATAAATTTGCTTAAAACCTTCTTTAAGTTTTTTAAGACTCAGGCCAATTTCATCTGATAATTCCTGAAGCGAAGGCGGCTCGGCCATCCTGGAAATTACAATATCTTTAGCTTTTCTAATTTTTATAATATTTTCTTCGTCACTAAGAAAAGGACATTGTTCTACATTAGGGTCTTCTGTCCTGTTAAAATATAGACTCAACAATTCATAAGCTTTTCCTTTAAAATAGAGATTTTTAATACTTGGTGTAAGATTAAAATTCATTACCTGGTTGAGTACAATGGCCATAGATGGAGAAATGGGTGCATCTTTATAATACTTTTTATCTTTATTATCGGCACTTAAAAAAGTGATATAACCGGCTTCCTGTGAAAAGAGAGAATGGAACTTTTTAATAGAAATTACCAGCGAAATTAACCAGGAATTTGGTTCCAAAACCAAATTTAGGGGCAGATCTTGCTGCGGATTGTACAAAAGCAAAGAGCTTTCTCCATTAAGCGGAAGTTCATATTTATTATTGTTGAACAAAAACTTGCTGGCGCCTTTTAAATTAAAATGAAACTGGATAAAGCTACTATCTATATTCCTAATAATTTTCTGATTCTCAGTGGTTTCATTTTGAAACTTTAAAAGATAAAAACCATCTTCAATTTTCAGCTCTTCAATAAATCCTACAGCGTTATTTTTATCTTCTAAGATCATTTTTTTGAATTTAAGTCTATTTAGAATAATTCTAAACTGTTTGCTCTAAACCGACTATCACTACTGCAAAAGTAAGTATTTACTATTTTTTAAAGTTATAAAAAACCTAAAATAACTGAAAGCGATACAAAAAGTACTTTGAGCGTTACTTTTTGGTTTAGGATTAGTTTAATTTTGTCCCGAATACCCTAAATAGGTTCATGGAAGATTATCATATTGCAAGCGGAAAACATTTTTACACCATAGGTCTTAGCTACAAAAAGGCCGATGCAGAGATAAGAGGACATTTTAGTTTAAATGAAGAAGCTAAACAAGGCTTGCTTAAACAAGCTAAAGAGGAAGGTATTGATGCCATTCTTGTAACCTCTACCTGTAACCGCACCGAAATCTACGGTTTTGCACAACACCCTTTTCAACTTATTAAATTACTTTGTGAGCATACCCACGGCACGGTAGAAGAATTTGAAAAAGTGGCTTATGTGCATAAAAATAAGCAGGCAATCTCTCATATGTTTAGGGTGGGTACCGGTTTAGATAGTCAGATTCTTGGCGATTTTGAAATTATTAGTCAGTTAAAAGTTGCTTTTGCCCGTTCCAAGAAACACGGCCTGGTAAATGCTTTTTTAGAACGACTGGTAAATGCCGTAATTCAAGCCAGTAAACGTATTAAAAATGAAACCGAAATTTCTACAGGAGCCACATCGGTGTCTTTTGCTTCGGTTCAATACATATTAGATAACGTTCCAAACGTTTCAGATAAAAATATTTTGCTTTTTGGGACAGGTAAAATTGGAAGAAATACCTGTGAAAATCTTATAAAGCACACACAAAACGAACATATTACCCTTATTAATCGCACCAAGGACAAAGCGGAAAAAATTGCGGGTAAATTCAACCTTATTGTAAAAGATTATGCCGATTTACAGGCAGAAATTAGAAATACCGACATTTTAATTGTCGCCACGGGAGCACAGAACCCTACTATTTCTAAAGAATTAATCTATTCCAACAAAAATTTGTTGGTTTTAGACCTTTCTATACCTAAGAATGTTTCAGAAGATGTAGCGCATTTGCTTAACGTAAAGTTGGTGCACCTGGATCAGCTTTCAAAAATTACCGATCAGAATTTAGAACGTAGAAAACAGTTTATTCCTGAAGCCGAAGCCATTATTAAAGAGGTAGAAACCGATTTTAATAAATGGCTGGAAACCCGAAAATTTGCACCTACCATAAAAGCTTTAAAGAAAAAGCTTAGAAGTATGAAAGATGCCGAACTTGATTTTCAGCGTAGAAAAATTTCAGATTTCAACGATGAGCAGGCAGAGATTGTGAGTGACAGGATTATTCAAAAAATTATGAAACACTTTGCCAATCATTTAAAAGGAGATTCCACAACTACCGATGAAAGCCTGGAATTGATCCAGAAAGTATTTCAGCTTGAAGAACAGGTAAAATGAGCAAAATAATTCGCATTGGCACCAGGGACAGCGAACTCGCACTTTGGCAGGCAAAAACAGTGCAAAACGCACTGGAAAAAGCCGGTCATAAAACCGAGCTAGTTCCCGTTAAATCTACCGGTGACCTAAATTTAGATCAGCCGCTTTACGAAATGGGCATCACCGGGATTTTTACCAAAACCCTGGATGTAGCCATGATTAAAGGTAAAATTGATATTGCGGTACATTCTATGAAAGATGTACCCACAGCACTACCTAAGGGCATTGTTGAAGCTGCGGTTTTAAAACGTGCCAACACCAAAGATATTCTTATTCATAAAGGCCTGGATTTCCTGAAAAGCGACGGTACTATCGCTACCGGAAGTTTACGCCGTAAAGCCCAGTGGCTCAACCAATATCCTACTCATAAAGTGGTAGATTTACGTGGAAACGTAAACACCAGAATGAAAAAATTAGACGATAATAACTGGAACGGAGCTATTTTCGCTGCCGCCGGGTTGGAACGTATCGCATTAAAGCCAGAAAATTTTGTAGATCTCAACTGGATGATTCCCGCACCCGCACAGGGCGCAATGCTCGTAGTGGCAATGCAGGAAGATAAATTTACCCGTAAAGCACTTGCATTATTAAACCATAAAGAATCTGAAATTACCGTACATATTGAACGTGAATTTTTAAAGGTTCTGGAAGGTGGTTGTACCGCACCAATTGGAGCTTTAGCTACGGTAGACAAAGATCTTGTTTATTTTAAAGGTGCACTTTTTAGTTTAAACGGAAAAGAAAAAATAGGCGTTGAAAAAACAGTTGCTATAAATGAAATTGAGAATTTTGGAAGGCGTTGTGCAGAAGAAATTCTTAGCAATGGTGGTGCAAAATTGATGCAGGAAATTAAGGCTGTAATTAATACCGAAGGCTAATTATCATCTAAAACTTTATGAATGAAGAGCATTCTCTCTACCAAAAAACTCAGTAATTCCCAGAAGCAATTATTTCTGAATTCTGGATTAAGTTTGGTAGAATATAATGCGATTAATACTGAAACCACCGATTTTAAGCTTCCTTCAAAAGAAATAAAAAACGCCATTTTCACCAGTAAAAACTCTGTAAATGCGGTTTCAGGAAAGGTTCAGGTTAAAAATTGTTTCTGTGTAGGTGAAAAAACCGCAGATTTAGCCAACGAACACGGATTTCACATTCAGGAAATTGCAGATTACGGGAAAGATTTAGCTGAAATAATTATTCAAAAATATTCTGAAGAAAACTTTATTTTTTTCTGCGGAAATAAAAGAAGAGATGATATTCCGGAAATCCTTAAAAAGAATCGAATAAATTTTAAGGAAATTGAAGTCTATAAAACTACATTAAGCCCCAGGGCATTTTCCCAGGAATTTGATGGAATATTATTTTTTAGCCCCAGTGCAGTGCAGAGTTTTACGGCCAAAAACCAAGTGAACGATACTACCGCTTTTTGCATAGGAAATACCACCGCTGCAGAAGCCAGGAAACATACAAACAATATAATAACCGCTACCAAGCCTTCTATTGAAAATGTGATTGTGCAGGTGGTGAAATATTTTAAAAAATGATAAAAAACGATCTATTTGTAAAAGCTTTAAAAGGAGAAACGGTAGAACGTCCACCGGTTTGGATGATGCGCCAGGCAGGCCGTTACCTTCCCGATTTTATGAAGCTTAAAGAAAAATACGACTTTTTCACACGCTGCAGAACCCCTGAATTAGCAACCGAAATTACCGTGATGCCTATTCATCAAATAGGGACTGATGCCGCAATTCTATTTAGTGACATTTTGGTGATTCCGCAGGCAATGAATATCGAGGTAGAAATGAAACCCGGTCTTGGCCCATGGCTACCAAACCCAATTCGTACCGCTAAAGATGTAGACAATGTAATAGTTCCGGATATTGATGAAACTTTAGGCTACGTGATGGATGCCATTAAAATGACCAAACAGGAATTGAATAACGAAGTTCCGCTAATTGGTTTTGCCGGTTCCCCGTGGACAATTCTATGCTACGCCGTGCAAGGACAGGGTTCAAAAAACTTTGATAAAGCGAAGAAATTTTGCTTTACTAATCCGGTGGCTGCGCACCAATTATTACAAAAAATCACCGATACAACTATCGCCTACTTAAAAGCAAAAGTTGCAGCCGGAGTTGATGCGGTTCAAATTTTTGATTCCTGGGGCGGAATGTTAAGTCCTGTAGATTACCAGGAATTTTCCTGGAAATATATTCAGCAGATCATTGATGCCTTAAAAGATAAAATCCCGGTTATCGCCTTTGGAAAAGGATGCTGGTTTGCCCTTCACGAAATGGCAAATTCGGGAGCTTCAGCTTTAGGGGTAGACTGGACGCTTAGCGCAAGGAATGCGCGTTATTTAAGTGGCGGAAGAATCACCTTACAGGGTAATTTTGATCCTTCAAGATTATATTCTCCACCTTCAGAGATCAAAAGAATGGTTACCCAAATGATTAATGAATTTGGAAAGGATAGCTATATCGTAAACCTGGGACACGGTATTTTACCTGATATTCCAGTAGAAAACGCAAAAGCTTTTGTAGATGCGGTAAAAGAATATAAAGCTAATTAGTGGCAGTCTGGGCGCGGATTAAAAATATGAACTTTAAAGAACTGTTCGCAGTCTCTAAAGTTTTTATAAGTAAACCGCGCTATATTTTACCAACCTACCGGGCAACTATTGAAACCATAAAAATTTGTGACGATCTTTATAAAAAGGAACATCACAAAAATGGAAAAGAAAATGCCTTTAGACACGCCCTGTGGAATTATTTAATTTGCCAGAAATGTTT
>NZ_CAXAVR010000071.1:0-13903 GCF_963972535.1 uncultured Salegentibacter sp. | reverse complement strand
CGATCAAATAAACGCTCTACACTTTTACTTACAATTGGGTGAGTGTCAGTAAAAGTATCTATTGCACGGTGGAGTACTATTCCTTTTTGAATTTCGGGCGGAAAATCTAAATACTGTTTACCTTTCACCGAATCTGCAATAAAATTCCCGATTTTCAGTTGTGTATTATCGCCCGACAGATATATATGTGCTAAGAAATTCATCTTTGAAAGTTACGTAAATCCCGTAGTTTCCTGTTTAATTTTTGTTAAGTTTTGGCGCTACCTGTCTGCGCCTTGTATATTTGTTAAAATTTCACTTGATAATAGAGATTTATATATCTAGAAATAAAACACTTTGAGCTCGCCCCTGGCTCGTTCACTATTAAAAACATTTAATATAAAATAAACTTATGAGTTTAATAAAATCAATTTCAGGAATACGTGGTACAATAGGCGGAAGAACCGGAGATAATCTAACTCCTATAGATACCGTAAAATTCGCCGCTGCTTACGGAACCTGGCTAAAGAATAATTCAGAAGATAAAAAATTAAAAGTAGTTGTAGGTCGGGACGCCAGAATCTCAGGGAAAATGGTGCAGGATTTAACAATGAATACTCTTACCGGTTTAGGAATAGACGTGATAGATATAGACCTTTCAACAACGCCAACCGTAGAAATAGCCGTGCCTTTAGAAAATGCAGACGGAGGAATTATCTTAACAGCAAGCCATAATCCCAAACAATGGAACGCCCTTAAATTATTAAATAGTAAAGGAGAATTTCTGGATGGGGCAGAGGGTGCTAAAATTCTGGAATACGCCGAGCAGGATAATTTTAATTTTTCTGAAGTTGATGATCTTGGTTCCGTCACCCGGAAAGATAATTATATGGATATTCATATAGATGAGGTATTGAAACTTAAACTTGTGAATGCCGAAAAAATTAAAAAAGCCGGTTTTAAAGTGGTAGTTGATGGAGTGAATTCTAGTGGAGGAATTGTTATCCCACAGCTTTTAAAGAAAATGGGTGTTGAGGTAGTAGAACTTTATTGTGAGCCAAACGGACATTTTCCGCATAATCCAGAACCTTTAAAAGAACACCTTACTGATATTTGTGAATTGGTAAAAAAAGAAAAAGCCGATTTTGGAATTGTGGTAGATCCAGATGTAGATAGGCTTGCTTTTATTGATGAAAATGGCGAAATGTTTGGCGAAGAGTATACGTTGGTAGCTTGTGCCGATTATGTTTTATCTAAAACACCGGGGAATACCGTAAGTAATTTATCATCGTCCAGGGCGCTTAGCGATGTGACTAAAAAACACGGTGGGGAATATAAAGCCAGTGCCGTAGGAGAAGTGAACGTTGTTAAACTAATGAAAGATTCTAATGCTGTAATTGGCGGGGAAGGAAACGGTGGAATTATCTATCCTGAATCTCATTACGGCCGTGATAGCCTTGTTGGAGTTGGATTGTTTTTAACCCATTTAGCCGAAAAAAATATAGGTGTTTCTGAATTGCGTAAGGAATATACCGCTTATTTTATGAGCAAAAATAAAATTCAGTTGACACCAGAAATTGATGTTGACAGTATTTTAAAGACTATGGAAGAAAAGTATAAAAAGGAAGAAGTTTCAACCGTAGATGGAGTAAAAATAGATTTCCCTGAAAACTGGGTACATTTAAGAAAATCGAACACAGAGCCAATTATAAGAATTTATACCGAAGCAAAATCTCAGGCGAAAGCTGATGCACTAGCTGAGGATATGATTAAAGAAATCGAGAAAATTATAGCTTAGCGAACAACAGCATTTTCGGGAATTTCTTTTCCCACATGTTTCCAACGCTTGTGCGTCCAGAGATAGAACTCTGGTTTTTCCCGAATTTGTTTTTCTAAATGCTGAATGTAATCTAAGGTTATTTGATTGTTTTTAGTTTCAGCAGGATTATCAGAAATATTAATTAAAGAGGCCTTATAATGGCCTCTTTTTACTTTTTCTACATGGAGATATAGTACCACCATATCAAATTCTGTAGCTATTCTTTCAGAACCTGTATAAAAAGGAACTTTTTTTCCCATAAAATCTGTCCAGAATTTATAACTGGATGTTCTGGGCGATTGATCGGCTATCATAGCATAAGCCCCCCGAACACCTTCTTTTTGATTATTTGCTATTCGCGAACTTGCTTTAGAATTTTGTATTAGTTCGGCACCAAACCGTCTTCTTATATCATTAATTAGTTTGTCAAAGCCGGGATTTCTAATTTTTTTATAAATGCCAAATGCGCTGTGTTTAAGATCGTGGAGTTGTAGTGCAAAAAGCCACTCAAAACTGGCATAGTGCCCACACATAAGCATAATACTTTTGTCTAGTTTTTCTATTCGCCTAAGCTCTTCAAGATTGGTGTAAACAAATCGTTTTTTTAATTCCTCTTCAGAGAGAGAAATACTTTTTATCATTTCTAGAAACATATCACACATATGTGAATAGAATTTCTTTCTTATTTTAATAATTTCTTCAGTAGATTTTTCAGGAAAAACAAGTTTTAAATTATTGGTTACTGTTTTTTTACGGTATCCTATAAGGTAATAAACAATAAAGTAAACTACATCTGAAACCAGGTAGAAAAGCGGAAAAGGAAGAATAGAAATTAGCCAAAGTAGCGGGTAAGCCAACCAAAAAACTACAGCCTGCATAAAATAATTTTCAGCAAATATATGGTATATTTGGCACTAAACTAAAGCTACTATGGGAGAATTAAACCTGGTTACCCTTATAATTATTGGTGTAAATGTGTTGGTTTCATTCAAAGGATTTAAAGACGATTCTTTTTTTCAGAAATATAAATTTAATATTGCCGATATTAATCGCGGCGCCAAATACCAAATTCTTACTTCAGGTTTTTTACATGTAAATACTACGCACCTTTTGGTGAATATGCTAACCTTGTATTTTTTCGCCAATTCGGTTATCTTTTTTCTGGGAACAGTAGGTTTTATAATTGTTTACCTTGCCAGTTTGGTTTTAGGGAATTTACTTTCATATTATTTTCATAAAAAAGATATGCATTATACGGCTGTTGGTGCAAGTGGCGCGGTGATGGGCGTCTTGTATTCAGCCATTCTCTTAAGGCCAGATATGATGTTGGGCTTATTTTTTATTATTCCCATCCCGGCATATATTTTTGGAATAGGCTATTTGTTTTATACTATTTACGGGATGAAGCGCCAGGTTGGTAATATTGGTCACGATGCCCATTTTGGCGGTGCGGTAGGCGGATATTTATTAACTCTTTTGCTAGCCAGTTGGGTTTTTGAAGAACATTTACTAATGGTATTATTGCTTGCGCTTCCCATTGTTTTTTTATTTGTGATGCAAAAAATGGGAAAAATCTAATTTGGTACTCTTATTGTATTAGCCCTTTCAACTAATAATAAATCACCTATGAAAAAAATAATCTTACTTATGGCCGTAATTACCGGCTTAGGAATGCAAGCTCAAAATGATACAAATCCAGGAATTCACGTTACCGGAGAAGGAGTTGTAAAAGTAGCACCCGATAAGGTGACAATAAAATCCCAAATTGAACACGAAGGCCAAAGTGCTACTTCAGTAAAATCTCAAAATGATGAAGTGGTGAATAAAGTGATTAAGTACCTAAAATCTGAAGGAATTGCCGAAAAAAATATTAATACTAATTATATCAATTTAAATAAGCGCTATAATTACAATGATAAAACCTATACGTATGTAGCCAATCAGGCAATTTCAATTACTTTGGAAGATATTAGCAAATATGAATCTATTATGAAAGGTTTGCTGGAAAATGGCCTTAACGGAATTAATGGAATTGAATTTGAATCTTCAGAGATTGAAAAGCATAAGGCTGAAGCCAGAAGAAAAGCGGTATTAAATGCTAAGGAGAAAGCTGAAGCACTTGCAAAACCTTTGGGCCAAACTGTAGGAAAAGCTTATAAGATTAGTGAAGGTAGTAGTAATAATTACCAGCCGGTTTATGGTGCTATGAGAATAAAAGGTTCTGCAGATGAAGCTTCTAACCAGGAAACTATGGCACCCGGTGAAATGGAAATAAGCATAGATGTTAATGTTTCTTTTCAGTTACTTATGGAATAGAATCTTCACAAATTCCTAAATAAAAAAAGCGCCACTACGGCGCTTTTTTTTATGTGTTGAAAACTGAAAACACTATCCTTTGTTAAGTAATTCTCCAATTTTATTATCTAAATCGTCACCTCTAAGGTCACGGGCAACAATAGTACCTTCTTCATCTAAAACAAAAGCTGCGGGAATTGCTTTAATCCCATAAAGTTGAGCAACAGGATCCTGCCAGAACTGAAGATTAGAAACCTGGTGCCATGGCAATCCATCTTCTTCAATAGCTTTTATCCAACGGTCTTTTTGGCCAGGCCGATCTAAAGAAACACCAATAACACTAAGGCCATCGTCTTTATATTTATTATAAGTTCTTACAAGGTTAGGATTTTCTACACGGCAGGGTTTACACCAGGCCGCCCAAAAATCTATTACCGTTACTTTTCCCATCGCGTCTTTTAAAGAAAGTTCGTCACCATCTGGAGTTGGAGCAGTGAAATTAGGAGCTTTGCTACCAACCGCTACTTTACTTTCTTTTTCAAGATTTTGACCAATTTGTTTCCCAATGGCAGTATTTTGAATTTCTTCAGAAAGACCATCAAACATTTCTTTTATTTCATTTGTTGGGTAAGATTTCATTCTAAGCATATCGCTAATCACCATTATTGAAACAAATGAATCTGGGTTTTCCTGAACCACCTTTTTCTTATAAACCTTATCGTTATCTATAATTTCAGTTTCAGTTTCCTGTAAGGTTGCAAGTTTAGTACTGTCTTGCTCCTGGAAAGCCGTTCGCATTGCGTTACGACCTTTAGTTACTTTTTCGTTTATATTCTTAAGATGCCCTAAATATTCATACAATAAACGGTTTTCTTTTCCACCATTTACTTCAGACGCTCTTATGCTATCTTTATAAACTTTGAAGTTTATTTTTTCATTTTCAGCAATAAATATCACATTGCCCTGTATACCTTCAAATTCAAGAAAGCTTAAATTTGGAGTTTCTGGATCTTCAAGATCTAATTCAAATTCGCCATTTTCCAGAGAGGTAGAATCAATTCTTTTGGGACGATTGGTGTTTTCGTCAATTTCAGAAACATAAATCATCTTTCCGTTTTCCATTTCTGGAGCGCTTCCAGAAATAAAATATCCTTTATCTTCCTGGCAAGAGGCAAATACGGTTGCAACCGCCAGCATTACTATAATTTTACGCATAAAAATTGGTTTATTTTAAAGCAAAAATAAGCATCTGTCATGGCAATACCTTCCAAATTTTATAAAAAATTGTTAATTTAAACTCTGTAAATTTGTAAGCCTTGCGGAATATGTAATTTTAACAGATATTACTTATTTATGAAAGAACAGAAACAAAATTTACCTTTTGAGATTCAAATTAGTTTTCATAAAGTTGTTGAGCAGTATAAAAAACAGCTCAAGTTTGAAGAAAATGAGATTTCCCGGAATTATATAAAAAGTATTCTTGAGCATGTGGAGGCTTTTCCTGCATTAACCGAAGGGATTAGAGATTTTGAAGAGCTGAAAAATTACAAAGAGCCGGTAAGGGTACTGTTGGACGATCTTTTTCCAAATGTACTCACCAATAACGAAATTAAAGCGGCGTCTATTCCATTTCAAAATTTCTTATTTAATAGGTCTAAGCGATTAAAAAAAATAATGGAGGATACTCCAGAAGATTTTGAACTTGAAATAAGAAACCTGGATAACAAAAGTGTATATGTGCAGGAATGCATTAACATTTTAAACGATTACTACGGGTATAAAATAGATTATTCTCGCCCGCTATATTTTGATATCCCAGATGAACAGGGTATAACCAGGCGATACCGTATTGCATTAAACGGAGATTTTATTGATATCTATCCCAAAGAAAATGCAAAGAAAATTACAGATGAAGATGTAGACGAACTGCTGCAAAATGTTGAAGATATAGATTTATGGCGTAAAAAATTTCCACCTAATAGTTGGGTATTTAAAGGATTTACCATCGTAAATCTTACCGATGTTACGATGGATGATGCAATATCTGAATTGAAAACTGCTTTACTTTTTGAAAAATCTTCAGAAAAAGATGAACTTCAAAAATTGGAGGAGATTTTTAGGTCTATCTATAAAATCCCTGATCTTCGGGTAGGTTTTACCGTTTATAATCCGCAGGACGAAATGTTCGAAAAGATGGAATATAAAGAAGCCAACAGTTATATTTTAAATGATGAATTGGTAAGTGAGTGTAAGAAAGGCGTTTGTGAAGAAGGTTTCAATAATATCTTTAAAAATCACAGTTTTTTTAGTATTGCCAACGTAGATGAATATGCCAAAAAAACTAAAAATAATATCCTTTCCAGAAGATTAAAAGAAGGCGACGTAAAAAGTTGTATTCTGGCCCCGGTAGTTAAAAATAATCGATTGCTGGGAATCCTGGAGTTAGTGGCGAAGAAAAAGAACCAGCTTAATAGTATTAATACCATTAAATTAGATGAAATTCTCCCTTATATAGCTACTGCGGTAGATAGAAATCGCAGCGATTTTGAAAATAGGGTAAAAGCTGTGATCCAAAGTGAATGTACTTCTATACACCCAAGTGTGCTTTGGGTTTTTGAAAAAGAAGCCAAAAAATATATTCGAGATTATGATGATGATGGATTGGCTTCCTTTAAAGACATTGTTTTTAAAGATATTTATCCATTATATGGCCAAATAGACGTGGTGGCTTCTTCTGATGCGCGCAATGATGCCATTCAAAAAGATTTGCTTCATCAATTAAAAATTATTCAGTCTATAATAGATAAAGCTTACAAAATAGAGGAACTTCCTATTTATGAACAGGTTAAATTTAGAATTTCTGACTTTATGGACGAGCTGGAAAGTAGCCTGAATGCTTCCAGTGAACAGAAGGTTTTTAATTTGCTTCAGAAGGAGGTAAATCCTATTATGAGCCATTTGAGTAAGCAATCCTCTGAACTGAAAAAAGCGGTTGAAGAATATCAAAATCAACTTAATCCTGAAACAGGAATAATTTATGATCATCGAAAAAATTACGATGAAACCGTGCAGCAAATTAATCGCACCATGTCACGATTTTTAGACAGAAAACAAATTGCTGCGCAAAAGATTTATCCGCATTATTTTGAACGTTATAAAACCGATGGAGTAGACCACAATATTTATATTGGCGCTTCTATGGTAAAAGAAAGGCCTTTTAATAAGGTGTATTTATATAATCTTAGGCTGTGGCAATTGAGCACTATGTGCGAAATGGAAAACCGATTTTACCAGCTGCAACAAACCACGCCAATTAAGCTTGATGCCGCTTCATTAATCCTGGTTTATAATTCTACAATGTCTATTAGATACAGGATGGATGAAAAGAAATTTGATGTAGATGGCACCTACAATGCGCGCTATGAAATTATTAAAAAAAGAATAGATAAATCTTTTATAAAAGGAACCGAAGAGCGCATTACCCAAAAAGGAAAAATTGCAATTGTATATAGCCAGCGAGGCGATGAAAAGGAATATTTAAGGTATATAAAATACTTGCAAACCAAGAATTATTTGGGTGAAGACCTGGAACTACTTGAGCTTGAAGATGTACAGGGAGTAGTAGGGCTCAAAGCTATTAGGATAAATGTTTTATATACGCCAGATAGCAATGAACCCGATAGAACGATTACTTATGAAAATTTAATGGAAGAATTACATTAGGTAAAAAGCGCCCACAAAAGCGATTACCGAAACGATAATCCCTATCATAAATACAGTATAAGTTATTCTTAGAATTTTATACTTTCTATGTAAGACTTTACCCAGTAGGTGCAGGTCTAACATTAAAGATTCGTAGACATAATCTTTATCTTTAATAATTTCCTTCATACCCCATTTAAACTGCTCAAATGGCATTTTATGGCTATTTCCAAAGAAAAGAAGGTTTACTTCCCTGTTTTTAACCTGTTCTTTGGTGAATTCTCCACTGGTTACCTGAGGCCGGGTAGATAGTACCGAAAGTATTATTGATGCCACACTAAACAAAATAAGGATTAAGGTTGGAATAAGTAGGTGTTTATTACTGGCCGCGTCTAATTTGGGAATCATATTAGCAAGCGCCAGGGAAATAATTATCGCATTTACCGAAAGTAAGATGTTGGCTTTAGTATCGGCAATATCACTCAATTTTATGTGGTTTCTAAGCGTTACCCTAAAAAGTGTTTGGATACTTCTTTCAGGATTATCATTTTTATAACGCGCCTTCATACGCGCTTTAGCTTCTTCTTTCTTTAATTTCTTTTCTTGCTTATTCTTATCGGCAATGAGCTCCAGGAGATTTTCTTCCTTTTTTGGGCCCCATTCTTCAATAGCATAATCGGTATAAAATTGATGCTTTTCAGTGAACATTCGTATGTTCTCCTGTATCCATTCACCGGTAGTAAAATTCTTAATATTATGAAGTTCTAATTCCTGCCTTAGCAGTTCGCTGGTTTCTTCAAAATACTCTTTAGCAAAATGAGACGAGTCGGCATCCCTTATAATTTTCTCGGGGAGAGTTTCAGGTTTAGATTCAAATTTTGTGGCATTTATATAATTTAGAACATCTTCAATGAGCTCTGGTGTGGCATTGTTCTGTTTTAAAAAATCTTCTGCAATTTTTATACTTTCATCTTCATGACCCTTAAAAGTTCGGGTGTAGCCGGTATCGTGTAACCAGGCTGCAAGCAACAACGCCTCTTCTTGTTTAACATTAATTTCAGAATTGGCAATTAATTCTTTAGTACTTTTAACCACCCGTTCTGTATGCTTGTAATTATGGTATATATACGTGTTCGGTAATTTTTCCTTGAAAAGATTTAAAACAAAATCATCTGCTTTCTCAATGAGATTATTCATATATTTTAGCTTGTTTTTGTTTCGCCAAAGTACAAAAAATGTTCAATACCATTTATGAAAAAAACTAACTTCTTTATGTCACTAACCGCCCTGTTAGTGATTTTTTCGTGTGTTTCATCAGATCCTAAATACCGCGAAGGAGAACCTACTTCCAATTTTGGATATCCTCAAAATAAAGAAATTGAAAAGTCTTTTTATTTATTAGGAGACGGTGGTTACTCGCCAATTGGTGGAAGCTCTAAAGGTCTTATTGCTTTTAAAAGCTATCTGGATTCTGTAAAACAATCAGATAATTATACCATTTTCCTGGGAGATAATATTTATCCTGACGGAATGCCTGAAGAAGGCCACCCGGATAGAGAAGCTGCAGAGTATAGAATAGATGCCCAATTAGACGCTATTGAAGATTATGATGGGAATGTACTCTTTATTCCCGGTAACCACGATTGGTATAATGAGCGTATTGATGGGCTGGAAAGAGAAGAGGAGTATTTAAAAGAGAAGTTTGGAGAAGACCTAATATGGAGCCCAAAAGCAGGTTGTGGCCTGGAAATTATGGATATTGGGGACGAAATTACCCTAATAGTTATAGATTCTCAATGGTATCTTGAAGACTGGGATAAAAGCCCAACGATAAATGACGATTGTGCCGAAATCAAAACCCGCGAGGCACTATTTCTTGAAATAGAAACAGAATTCAAAAAAAGCCAGAATAAGAATATTATTGTAGCGCTTCACCATCCTTTATTCACCAATGGAATTCACGGGGGGCAGTATAATTTTAATCGGCACATTTATCCTTCACAAAAGAAAATTCCTATACCAATTTTAGGTTCTTTGGCTACTTTAATTAGAACCACGGGTGGTGTTTCAATCCAGGATGCTCAAAACGAACGTTATAAATCTTTAGTTAAACGCCTGGAAACCCTTGGCCAAAAGTCTGACAGGTTAATATTTGTGAGTGGCCATGAACACTCTTTACAGTATATAGAACATGGAAAGATTAAACAAATTGTTTCGGGTTCTACTTCAAAAGCAACTTACGCAACTTTAAGTAACGATGGGGTTTTTGCTTATCCTGAACAGGGTTTTGCAGTTTACGATGTGTTTAAGGACGGATCAACCTGGGTTAGTTTTTATGGAAATGAAGAGAACAAACCAAAACTGTTATTTCAGAAAGAAATATTTGAAGCACCTCAAGAGTTTGATATTTCTGAATTTCCGAAAGAATTTGATGACACAGTAACCACCTCGGTTTATCCGGAGAATGAAACCGATAAAGGCTCTGTTCACAGAACGGTTTGGGGAGAGAGATATCGAGAACTCTACGGTACAGATATTACCTTAGAAGTCGCAGATTTGGAAACCCTTTACGGAGGTTTAACGCCTATGAGAGCCGGTGGTGGTCACCAAACTATTTCTATTAGAATGAAAGATAGTCTGGATAGGGAATATAACTTTAGAAGAATAAAAAAGAAGGCTGTTCAGTTCCTGCAAACGGTTGCCTTTAAAAATACGCCTATTGAGACCCAGTTAGAAAATACAGTAGCCGAGGATATAATTTCAGATTTTTATACCGCGGCGCATCCATATGCATTTTTGGCTATCCCTACTATGGCTGATGCTATTGGAGTACACCATACAAATCCCGAAATTTATTATTTACCTAAGCAACCTAGATTAGGGAAATATAACGAAGAACATGGAGACGCAATTTATATGATAGAGGAGCGTCCTGAAGATCACTGGTTGGGTGCCGAGAGTTTTGGGTCTCCAAATCACGATATTCAAAGTACCGCTGGGATGTTTGATCGGTTGCGTCGGGATGAAAAATACTCTTTAGACGAACCGGCCTATGTAAAAGCCAGGATATTTGATATGCTTATTGGCGATTGGGATAGACACCAGGATCAATGGCGCTGGGCTGAAATTGAAGATGAGGAGGGAAACCGTATATTCAAGCCAATTCCCAGAGATAGAGACCAGGTATTTTCTAATTTTGATGGTGCCTTTTTTGGCACATTAAGGGCTTTAACCGGCTTTGCTTCGCAATTTGCGGTTTACGGTGAAGATATTAATAATGTAGAATGGTTTAATGTTTCTGCTACAGGTTTAGACCGTTCCCTGCTTCAAAATGTAGGGAAAGAAACCTGGAGAGAGCAAGCGGAATATATTCAGAAAAATATGACCGATGCGGTTATTGAAGAAGCTTTTGCAAAACTTCCGCCTGAAACTTACGATGATACTACCAAAGAACTAATCAAAAAGGTAAAAGCAAGACGGGATAAAATTGTAGATATTGCGATGCGTTATTACGATCACTTTGCCGATTTAGCCATTGTTACGGGTACAGATAAAGACGATTTTGTTGATGTTACCCGAATGAAGGATGGAAAAACCCGTATTAAGATTAGTAGAAACAAAGGTGGCGAAAGAGCTAAGGTTTTAAGCGATAAAGTTTATGATAAAAAAGATACTGACGAGATTTGGTTATACGCCCTGGATGATGATGATAAAATTCAGGTAGATGGCGAAGGTGATAACTATATTTTCTTAAGAATAATTGGCGGCCAGAATAATGATATTTATACTATAAATAATAACAACCGACTTAAAATTTACGATCATAAATCTAAACCAAATACCATTGAAGAAGGCGGTGGCGCAAAATTTAGGTTTACCGATGATTATGAAATCAATACCTACGACAAGGATAAAAAGAATTTTACCACGGGAGCTATTTTACCCGGTTTTGGATTTAACCCCGATGATGGTTTTAAAATTGGACTTGAAGTTGTAAATACCATTAATGCTTTTAAACGAAACCCATTTACCGCCCAACATATCTTTGGTGGTGGATATTATTTTGCAACCCAGGGCTTTGATCTTTATTATGAAGGTGAATTTGCCCATATTCTTGGAAATTATAATCTAAAAGTTGGTGCCAATTATACGAGTCCCAATTTTGCCAGGAACTTTTTTGGCTTCGGAAATCAAACGCCGAATTTTGATGATGAATTAGATTTTGACTACAACCGTGTAAAAATTAGTCGCTTTGGCGTAAAGGCCGGATTTGAAAATAAAACACCTTTTGGTAGTTTATTTAGATATATGGCCACTTTTGAAGGAAATAAAGTTGAAGATACAGAAGGAAGATTTATTACAGAAGATTTTGAAATAGATGATCCAGAGTTCTTCGATAGAAAATATTTTGCGGGATTAGATGCTTTATATCGTTACGAAAGTTATGATAATAACCTAAACCCAAGTAGAGGGATGAAATTTGAACTTAATTTGGGTGGCCAAATGAATACTGCAGATCCCGATCAGGTTTATGGATATTTTAAACCGTACTGGGGTTTTTATAACGCGCTTACCACAAACCGCAAACTGGTTTTAAAAACAAGAGTTCAGGCACATTTAAATATGGGTGACGATTATGAATTCTATCAGGCAGCGCATTTAGGTGGTGAGAGTGGATTAAGAGGGTATCGATTACAACGTTTTGCCGGGAAAAGTGCTTTTGCAACCGGTGCAGACCTTAGATATGGTTTTGATCAATTTACCACCAGGTTTTTACCTTTACAAATTGGAGTTTTTGGAGGCTATGATTTAGGTAGGGTTTGGGCCGATTTTGAAGACAGTAACCAATGGCACGACAGTTATGGAGTTGGTTTCTGGGTAAACAGTGCAGACGCTGTTAACGGAACCTTTAGCCTCTTTAGAAGTGACGATGGCTACCGATTTGCTTTCGGCTTTGGATTCCAGTTCTAAAGGCTTGTACAGAATAATAGCAAAAAGCTGCCAGGGAATTCTCCGGCAGCTTTTTTTTGTGCTTTAGTGTGCTTATATGTCTAAATCAGTTGGACTTCAGGCATTACTAAAAATTATAGAGAAATTATTTTTTAATGATTTTCAAGAGAATAAATCTGGTTTAGTAAAATTTATTCAGCAGAGAATCTTCACTTTAAGAAGGGAAGTGGAAGAGTGAAGATTAAATTATTCCTATAATTTCCAGGATAATTTGCCTGAAAATATCTTTGAATAAAGAATGAAAAACGTAGCAACTGAATTTAAAGGTTAAGGTTATTCAGGTTTTTTCATATTCAAAGTATTAGAGAAATCGATAGTTCTAATAGGGAATGGAATATTGATACCATTCTCGTCAAAAGTTTTCTTAATTTCAATAATAGCGATATCGCGGGCAACTAAAATGTCCCGGTTTTTCTTAACATCAGTCCAAAAGCGAACTACAAAATTAATTGAGCTATCTCCAAATTCAGTAAACATAAATTCTACCTGCTCATTTCCACGAGAAGGGAAATGTTTAGAGATAGTTTCAATCGTCATTTCTTTTACTTTTTCCAGGTTAGAAGAATAACCCACACCGCAATTTAGCATTACACGAGAACGGTTGGTTCTGGAAAAATTTTTAAAAGGTTCTTCTACAATTTTAGAATTGGGAATTACCACGTAATTGTTATCGGCTTGTTTTACAACTATATTCCTAAGGTTTATTTCGGTTACTTCCCCGGCATAGCTATTAGTTTCAATCCAATCACCAATTTGAAGCTCGGGTAAAAAACTTAAAATAATTCCCGAAAATGTATTGTTTAAGGTTCCCTGTAACGCCAAACCTATAGCTAAACCAACAACCCCTGCACCGGCAAGCACCGAAGTAAGCACTTTATTAAGGTCTAAAATGCCAAGGGCAATAAAAAAACCGATAAGGATCACAATTGCCTTGCTCACCTTAACGGTTATTTGTCTTATAGAATCTTGTTTAACCCGTTTCCCCAGTAGTTTACTTAATAACTGGCCGGTATATTTAGCCAGGAAAATAAATATTATAAAAACCAGGATTGCAAGTAAGAAGTTGGGTAGATTTAAAATTAAGGCATCAAGCCAACT
>NZ_CAXAVR010000070.1:0-13907 GCF_963972535.1 uncultured Salegentibacter sp. | reverse complement strand
GAAAACCAATTGTTTCTACATCGGCCAACATAAGTGGTGAAAAAACACCCGGATCCTTTGCTGAAATAAGCCCTGAAATTTTAGAAGGTGTGGACTATGTAGTAAATTTGCAAAAAAATAAAAAATCGGCTAAACCCTCTGCCATCATTAAATTAAGCAATGATGGGAAGGTAAAAGTGATTAGGAAATAGTTGTTTTGCCACGAATGCACGAATAATGGCTGATATTATATACAAAGATGAAAGTTATGCAATTGTTGGAGCGTTATTCAATGTATATAATTATTTAGGCAGCGGATTTTCTGAAATAGTTTATAAAGATGCTTTAGAGCTTGAGTTTAATTCCCTTGAAATTCCTTTTGAAAGGGAAAAGGAATATTCAGTCACTTATAAAGGAATTGTTCTTCCGCACAAATTTTATGCAGATTTTGTCCTTTTTGATAAGATCATCTTAGAAATAAAATCGGTAGATAATATTCACGATAAGCATATATCCCAGTGTATAAATTATTTAAAAGTCTCAGAAAACAGATTAGCAATATTAGCCAACTTCAGTAAAGATTTGCTAGATCATAAAAGAATTGTACTATAAAAGATTAGTGAATTCGTGGCTAGAACGTTTACAAAGAAATTACAATAGTGAAGAATTATAAAGGAGCCTTAACCCACAATATTTTTAGAGTCATTACCCAGGCCTCAGAAGAACTCAATCTGGAAAGTTATGTTATAGGAGGCTTTGTTCGGGATCATATTTTGCAACGTGGTGAGCCTAAAGATATTGACATAGTTGCGGTGGGCAGTGGGATAGAATTAGCTAGAAAAGTAGCTAAACTCCTTCCGCATAAACCAAAAGTACAGGTTTTTAAAAATTACGGTACTGCGATGCTCCGCGCATATGATATGGAAATTGAATTTGTAGGCGCTCGCAAAGAAAGCTATCAAAAAGACAGTCGCAAACCCATCGTGGAAGACGGTACTTTAGAAGATGACCAAAATCGTAGAGATTTCACTATAAACGCTCTGGCGCTTGGTTTGAATGAAAATAACTTCGGAAATCTTTTAGATCCTTTTAATGGGTTTGAAGATTTGAAGTCTAAAATCATTAAAACTCCGTTAGATCCCGATATCACGTACTCTGATGATCCACTTCGAATGCTTCGTGCTATTCGTTTTGCCACGCAACTTAATTTTAAGATTGAAGAGGAATCTTTAGATGCGATTACCAGAAATAAGAAACGCATCAAAATTATTTCAAAAGAAAGAATTACCGACGAGTTGCATAAAATCATGCTGGCCGAAAAACCTTCAAAAGGCTTTTCGCTATTACATAAAACAGGATTACTTCATATTATAATGCCAGAATTAACCGCTCTGGAAGGTATAGACGAAATTGAAGGCCAAAAACACAAAGATAATTTTTGGCATACCCTGGAAGTGGTAGATAATATCTCAGAAAATACCGATAATCTTTGGCTTCGTTGGGCCGCATTATTACACGATATTGGAAAGGCCCCGACAAAAAAATTTCATAAAAAAATTGGGTGGACTTTTCACGGGCACGAATTTGTAGGAGCGAAAATGGTTTTTAAACTATTTAAACGACTTCGACTGCCTTTGAATGAAAAGATGAAATATGTGCAAAAATTGGTTTTAATGAGTTCGCGGCCTATTGCGATTGTAGATAACGACGTAACCGATTCTGCCGTACGCCGACTTATTTTTGACGCGGGTGAAGATATTGAAGATTTAATGACACTTTGTGAGGCCGATATAACTACTAAAAATCCGAAACGCTATAAACAGTACCACAATAATTTTAAGGTGGTTCGCACTAAGATGAAAGAGGTAGAAGAACGCGATCACGTTCGTCAATTCCAACCTCCGGTAAGTGGTGAAGAAATTATGAAAACTTTTAATATTAAACCTTCCCGGGAAATAGGTATAATAAAAGAAACCATTAAAGAAGCAATTCTGGAAGGAGAAATTCCCAACGAGCACGAAGCGGCCAGGGAATTGATGCTAAAAAAGGGAAAAGAACTGGGCTTATCAGTAAACAGTGGGCAGTCTCAGTAGGCAGTTTGCACTAGAAATAAAGATTGAATAAAATGTATAGAAAATCGGTTAAAATTTCCCTTATCCTGGTTTACCTGGTAATTATTGCCGGTGCAGTGGTAAGAATGACGGGGTCAGGAATGGGTTGTCCAGACTGGCCAAAATGTTTCGGTTATTATATTCCACCTACAGAAGTTTCAGAATTGGAATTTCAGGCCAATCGAGAATATGAAAAAGGACAGGTAATAATTGTTGATGAGACTTTGAAAGTAGCAGCCACCGATTTTACTTCCGAAGAAAACTATTCCGAAAAAAACTGGGAAACTTACACCAAACACGATTACGCTATTTTTAATCCTGCGCATACCTGGGTGGAATATATCAATAGGCTCGCGGGTGCTTTAGCCGGTTTTGCCGTTCTAATTATGGCAGTACTTTCCTTCAAAAAATGGAAAAAAAGAAAACGAATCACTCTCCTCTCCTGGCTTAGCGTTTTTCTTATGGGATTCCAGGCGTGGCTGGGTGCCACCGTAGTGTATTCTGTTTTATCGCCGGTTAGAATCACCATTCATATGATTATGGCCCTGGTAATTGTGGCCCTTCTTCTCTATTTATTATTTATTGCCGAAGAAAAAGTAAAAAACAAAGTTCCGAATAGAACATTTAGAAATTTAATGATTCTCGCCGTGGGATTAACACTAATCCAGGTGGTTTTAGGAACCCAGGTAAGACAGCTGGTTGATGAACAGGTTAAAATACTTGGATACGATGCAAAAGAATTATGGTTAGCTAATCCCGACCTTAACTTCTATGTACACCGCAGTTTTTCAATTCTTGTTTTTTTTGTAAACCTTGTTCTATGGTGGAAAAACCGAAAACTTCAGCTTCAATTTGGAAAGATAAACTGGGTCTTAATACTACTATTATTAGAAATCGCTACCGGAATTGCGATGTATAATTTTGATTTTCCATTTCTTTCGCAACCGCTCCATTTAGTAATTGCCTCAATATTGTTCGGATTTCAGTTTTATTTATTATTGGAAAGCTTTGCGGCGGGCAGAAAGTTGAAAACTTTGTAACTTTGCCCCTTAAAATTTGATATTATGGTTTACCGATTTAGAGTAATTCTTGATGCTGAAGAAGATGTATTTAGGGATATAGAAATACTACAGGAAAGTAGCCTGGAAGACCTTCATAACACCATTTTACAGTCGTTTGGCTTTGATGGCACAGAAATGGCTTCCTTCTATTTAAGCGATGAAAAATGGGAACAGGGAGAAGAATTCTCTCAGTTTGATATGGGCGGTGAAGTACGATTAATGAACGAAACCAGCCTCGAGTCTATTTTAGATGAAGACAATAGAAATATAATCTATATTTACGATTTTCTAAAGATGTGGACTTTCTTAATTGAACTTGCCCAGATTGGTGAAATTGAAGCTGGTAGAGATTACCCAAACCTTATGTTTGTTCACGGCCAATTGCCTGATAGTGCACCGGATAAAGATTTTGTAGGCGAAGACGATGAAGACGCCGGTGGTGGAGATATGTTTGACCAGGGATTTAACACCAACGATTACGACGATCTTTCTTTTGATGAAAACTGGAATTAATTGCGAAGCAATTATACCGGACTTGTTTCGGGATCTTGGTTTACCATTATCCTGTCCCGAGGCGTCGGGATTATTTCAGGATCTAAGTCGTTCCTATTTCATTAAGAATCGTAATTAAGAATGGAGTGAAGTAATCCGCAATGACGAATTGATGTTAAATTTAATTCGTCATACCTTACTAATAAAATAAGATTTCCGCTGCAGTTTATCCCGATATTTATGGGGACGGAGATGATTAAAATAGATTTCCGACTTCTCGGAAATGACAAAAATTATATACTGAATGATCAACCTTTTTAATGCGCAAATTGAATCCCTTTCTATTCACAGGGTTGGGAACAAAAGCCGAAACGAGAATATTTTTCTCTCTGCGGCTCCTTATCAATTAAACGATGAAATAACTCCTTTGATAAAGGAATATTTTCTAAAACCTTTTAGAGAAAAAGAGGAAAATTATTTCAATTTTTCTCACGAAACCGATCTTGAATTCAACGAATTATATAACCTGGCGAATGCAGTTTTTGACGATCCGGGAAATATTCACGAAGCTTCAAAAAAGATCACTACTTTATTGTTTGAGCAATCTTCTCACCCGCACATAAAAAGCGGTGAAGTTTATGTGGTTTATTTTGAAAACCTGCAAATAGATAATGAAAAGGTTTCCGGAATCGGGATTTTTAAATCTGAATTAAAGCACGATTTTCTTCAGTTTGAAGAAAATGGCAGTATTTTGGAGATGATTGTTCAGCAGGGAATAAACCTCAACAAACTCGATAAAGGCGCCTTGATTTTTAATAAAAATCGCGAGGAAGGTTATAAAATCCTTTCAGTAGATTCAAATAAATACGATACCAAATACTGGCTGGAAAACTTTTTGGGTGTAGACGTAATGCGCGATGAGAATTACAATACCAAAAGTTACCTGAATTTCTGCAAGAACTTCGCTAAGGACGTAGTTTTACCTGCAGAAGATAAAAAAGAAGAGGTGATGTTTATGAACCGAAGTATGGATTACTTCGCGAAAAACGACGATTTTGAAGAAAGTAATTTCCTAAATTCAGTAATAGATAATCCAGAATTATTACCTGAATTTCAGCATTATAAAACCGAAAAAGCACCAAAATACAAAATTGAAGATCTTACCAATTTTCCTATCGCCAACAAAGCGGTAACCGATGCGCGAAAGAAAATTAAAAGCGTAATTAATCTTGATACTCATATTCAGATTAAAATGGACTTTGTAAACGCAGAGTCGGCCGATAAGTTTGTGGAAAAAGGTTGGGACGAAGAAAAGCAAATGTATTACTACCTTGTTTATTTTAATAAGGAAGAGAAAAGTTAAGAGAATTTTCTAAAAAAGAATAGCCACGAATACACCAATAATATTTGTGGATTCAGAGAGATAACCGGCCCTCACAGATTTTTGAAACCTGTGAGGGCTTTTTTATTCCTAAGAACTTTCCAGCAAACGTTTCATATTTACATCTTCATAATTGCGGCGTACAAAATCTAGCGCCGTTCTAAGAATCTGGCCCATAGTACTGGCACGCTTAAACTTTATATCCTTGGTATATTTATAAAGATCGCTTCTTAAGGTTTTTACATTTGCCTGGGTAGAAACGTGATCGTTAATCATACAACGCAGCAATTCTTTGTATCGAGGGCGGGTATTAATAATCCTTTTTGCCAGCAGAGAACGCTCTTCTTTTCTATACTGTTCTATTGAAGATTCCTGGAGTTTGTCCTGCACCAACTCCACCATTTTTAAATTCTCTTTAAAAAACTGCGGACGATAAACTTTTAAATTTCCTTCAAAACATTGCTGGTCAAAATCTATTGCCCTAATTTGATATTCCACATGGTCAAAATCGTGCGTGGGGATCACCACGTAATTATAAGAACGCATATCTCCCAAAAGCCTTACGGTGCAACGTTCATTAAACTTTACAAATTGTTTGGCAATTTGCGTTTGTGCCCTATTATCACAACTCGGTAAATGATCTTCAATAAATACATCACCCGGTATTCCGGCAATATGTTCTTCAATTAAAGTGTCTTTATAAACCAGGAAATTAATTCGGTGAGGAGAAAGTAAATGCTCAAATTCGAGTCCGTAGATTCGGGAAGCATCAGCTTTTTTTACATAGAAATAGGTAAAACTATCGTTAAGGATATTTCGTACTTTTATGCGGAAAGGTTTCGAATTTCCAAAAGTACAGTAATCTATAGCATCTACATTTAAAAATTCCAGGGAATCGTCACTTCCGTCAGAATGCATTATGGTATATACCTGTTTCAGGCTGTTATCTATTTCTTCCCGTTCAAAATCTGGATAATAACAACGCACCCAAAACGTATCTTCTTCGTGTTGGTCGTACACCACCACCGATCCGGAAAAGCGCAACAAATCATCATAGAAAACCGGAATTTTAGTATTTCGGTTATGTTTGGCCAGATATCGATTCAACCTTTCATTTACGGCAAATGAAGGTTTCTTTTTAGACATCAGCTTTTCTTCCATATTATGTGTGCTTTTTATCAAAAATAAGCTTTCTCAAGCGAAATCTGTAACAATTCCATAACTTCGTCGTCATACTTTAAACTTTTCTTCAATTTTGGAAACAATTCTAAGTCTCAAAGACCTTACTAAAAAATATGGCGCACTTACCGCGGTAGACAAACTGTCTTTTACCATAGAAAAAGGCAATGTTTACGGTATTTTAGGGCCTAACGGAAGTGGAAAATCTACTACGCTCGGGATGGTACTTAACGTAGTCAATAAAACTTCTGGCGAATTTGCATGGTTTAACGGAAACACAGATACGCACGAAGCTTTAAAGAAAGTGGGCGCCATTATAGAACATCCCAATTTTTACCCTTATATGACAGCGGCGCAAAACCTGGCTTTGGTGTGTAAGATTAAAGATGTTCCAAAAGATAAAATTGATGAAAAACTGGAAATTGTTGGATTGCTGGATAGAAAAGACAGTAAATTTAGAACATTTTCTTTGGGTATGAAGCAACGCCTGGCAATTGCCTCTGCCCTTCTTAACGACCCTAAAATTTTAATTTTAGACGAGCCTACCAACGGACTGGATCCGCAGGGAATTCATCAAATTCGGGAAATAATTAGAAAGATCGCTGCCGGCGGAACTACCATTTTACTTGCTTCACATTTACTGGATGAAGTTGAGAAAGTTTGTTCTCACGTGGTGATTATAAGAAACGGCAAGAAACTTTATAGCGGCCCGGTAGATGCTATAAATGCCAGCCACGGTTTCTTTGAATTGCAGGCAAAAAACATGCAGCTACTTCAGGAATTACTAATTGCGCATCCGGGAATAGAAAATGTTTCAGAAAAAGAAAATATTGTTACGGCTATTCTGAAGGAACCTATGGATGCTGAAACTATTAACGAATATTTGTTTGAAAAAGGACTTTCACTTTCTTACCTGGTAAAACGTAAAGAAAGCCTGGAAGAACAATTCCTTACATTAACCAATCAAACTCCATCTGCATAATGCTACGACTTTTAGAGATAGAATATCATAAATTACGCTATAGCCGCTCGGCAAAAATACTGGTTTTCACCTATTTTATTTTAATAACTTTTATCGCTTTAATTGCTTCTATTGAATTCAATTTAGGAGCGATTAATTTCCGCGTAGCAGATCAGGGAATTTTTAATTTTCCTTACATCTGGCATTTTAATTCCTATATCGCGGCTTTGCTAAAACTCTTCCTGGCCATTGTAATTGTCTCGATGATGTCTAATGAATACAGCAACCGGACTTTAAAACAAAACCTGATTGACGGTTTGAGCAAAAAGGAATTTATAGCTTCAAAATTCTTAACCGTAACGGTGTTTTCTTTAATTTCCACATTATTTTTATTTATAGTTTCCCTGATTTTAGGACTTTCTTTTTCTGATTTTACTGAAGTTTCTATCATTTTTTCAGATATGGAATATATGATTGCCTACTTCGTTAAACTGACGGGCTTTTTCGCCTTCTGTATGTTTCTAGGAATTCTTATAAAACGTTCGGCTTTCGCACTTGGTTTTCTTTTTATCTGGTGGATTCTGGAAAGTATTGTTTATGGAGTTTTAAAGTGGCAGATTTTTAGGGATAGTCAAATTGCTGATAATATTGCAAGATTTTTCCCGCTGGAATCTATGAGCAACCTTATTAAAGAACCCTTCTCACGTCTCTCTGCAGTGCAAACCGCAGCCACGCAATTAGGATCTGAATTTGATAAAGATTATGGCATTCATTGGGACCAGTTATTAATTGTGATATTTTGGACTGCTATTTTTGTATTTTTATCTTATAAGCTCTTAAAAAAGAGAGATTTGTAGATAACACTAAATGAAATTTCTTTTTATTTTTTTTATAAGTTTTCTGTCTTTAAGCTTACAACTTAACGCACAGCAAGAAGCTGCCCATTGGTATTTTGGTGATGGCGCAGGATTGTCCTTCTCTGAAGGTGATCCTCAAAACTTAGATAATGGGAGATTACGAACGGTAGAAGGTTCTACCAGCATTTCTGACCAAAATGGAAATCTACTCTTTTATACAGACGG
Source organism: uncultured Salegentibacter sp. (assembly GCF_963972535.1). Taxonomy (NCBI): domain Bacteria; kingdom Pseudomonadati; phylum Bacteroidota; class Flavobacteriia; order Flavobacteriales; family Flavobacteriaceae; genus Salegentibacter; species uncultured Salegentibacter sp. Next base: position 5,661 of record NZ_CAXAVR010000070.1, on the reverse strand, counting down.
AACTATTGTGTTTGATCGCAACCACGATTTGATGCAAAATGGGACCGATTTAAAAGGAAATGTTTCCACCACCCAATCGGCCATTATTGTCCCACGACCTGCACATCCCGGCAGATACTTTATATTCACCGTAGACAAGCCGGACTATTACCTTACGCCGAACGATGAAATTGAAGGCGTTCATTTTTCTGAAGTAGATATGAGTCTCAATAATGGTAATGGTGGTATAATTGAAGGAAGAAAGAATATTCACCTAATAACATATAACCCTTCAAATTCGGTAGAAAATGAATTTAAAAGTTCAGAAAAAATTTCGGCAGTAATTTCCGGAGACTGTGTTTCTTATTGGGTAGTCACCCAATTTACCGATAAATTTTATTCTTTTAGGGTTAGTGAAAGTGGCGTAGAAACCACCCCTGTAATCTCCACACTTTCGAATAATTTTCCTCCAATTTTAGATGATAATGACATTAATGTAACTGCAGGTGGCTACTTAAAAATATCACCTGACGGCAAAAAAATGGTGGCGGCATACACAGGTACCTCACTGGGAAATTCCAATTCTGGTACAAAAAATACAGGAAAGGTTTTTCTTTATAACTTCAACGACCTTACAGGAAGAGTTACTAATGAAGAATTACTCCTGGAAAATAGTTATCCATACGGAGTTGGTTTCTCCCCTACCTCATCTAAGCTTTACATTACAGCGAATATCTTTAATTCCAATGATTTTTTGGAAAATAGTGAACTTTATCAGTTTGATTTAGCAAGCAATAATGTTATGGATTCCAGAGAATTGATTCATTCTTCTCGAAATGTAGCCGGAGCTCTTCAACTTGCCATAAATGGAAAAGTTTATAGAGCAGGTTACCCCACAGATGATGGTGGTTATCTAAATCACACCAGACTTTCAGTTATAAATAAACCCGATGAAGAAGCTCAAAATGTGGATTACCGTCATAATTCTGTTGACATTTCTCCGAACCATTCAAAATTAGGTCTTCCTCCATTCGTTCAATCTTTATTTAAAAGCTCATTTGAAGTTGAGAATTTATGTTTTGGAATGGATACAAAGTTCACAATCTCCGGAGAACCAGATTTCGATTCTGTTCGGTGGGAATTTGGCGATGGGGAAACTTCTAACACACCAAATCCTTCACACGCCTATTCTGAGCCTGGCATCTATACCGTAGCATTAATAAAAACCAGTAACGGTATTCCCCAGGATCCCGTTTGTAAGGAAATAACTATTTTAAAGTTACCGGAAATAGCACAGGATTATACACTTCAGCAGTGTGATATTTCAGATAACGATCCTGGAGATGGAATCACCACCTTTAACCTACAATTAGCCAGGAATGAATTACTGTCATCCGAAAATTCATCTGTTCAGCTCTATTTTTATGAGAATGAGCAAAACGCAATGGATGATGTAGAAAACACTCAAGCTTTAAGCAGCACCTATAGAAATAACATTTCCAACCAGGAGTTAACTGTTAAGATGGTTGATTTGAATGGAGAATGTAGTAAATTAGATAAAATTAGGTTAGAAGCTACCGGTGGCGTGCAGCTCAACCCGGCACCGGTTAAAGGTTGTGAACTTACCGATGGTGAAGGTGAATTTAATCTTACCGATATTGAACAAAATATAATTCAGGAGTTAGGTTTAAACCAAAATATAACATTAAGTTTTCACCAAACTGAAAATGATGCCATACTGGGCGAAAATTATTTACCTGAAATCTATCTTTCTTCTTCTAAGACAATTTATATTCGGGCCGAAGCCGATAATTCCTGTTACGGTTTTGGCTCTATAGATTTGCAAATAGCTGCTTTTCCACGATTAAATAATACAATGGAACTGCAAGCCTGCGTTTCAGATTTTCCAATAAGCCTTGGTAATGACCTAAACATCCCAAACGCCGAAAATTATGATTTTTCCTGGAGTACAGGTGAAAATTCTCAAACTATTTTGGTAAATACAGCCGGCTCCTATAGCCTTACTATAACCGATCCTAATCTAAGCTGTGGCCAGTCTATAAATTTTATAGTAGAAGAGTTCCAAAATCCTGAAATTTTAGATCTGGAAATTGAAAACCAGGGAGAAACCAATCAGGTAACGGTGCTCACCAACGACCTTTCCGGATTAAGCTTTGCTATGGATAATCCTGACGGCCCTTACCAAAGTAGTCCTACTTTTAGAAATGTGCCCGGCGGCCCCCATACTTTTTATGCAAGAACTGATAACTCCTGTACAGTTGCTCAATTTGAAGAGATCATTTTTGGTTTTCCAGCCTTCTTTACGCCAAATGCTGATGGCTATAATGACCATTGGCTTCCTTATGAAACCAACACCACAGAATTTCAGGTAGAATACATTCATATTTTTGATCGATATGGAAAACTTTTAAAAGAATTACCTGCCAATTCCCCAGGTTGGGATGGCACTTATAATGGAAGAGTTATGCCGCCCAGTGACTATTGGTTTAAAGGTAAACTGGCAAATGGTCAGGAATTTAGCGGTCATTTTACCCTAAAACGTTAAGGAAAAGTTTATCAGTTTGAATAGGCAGGATTATTGATTAGTTTCGTGAGAATAAGCGAGGAACACGAATGAAGTTTAAGATCGAATCAGATTACAAACCCACCGGCGACCAGCCAAAAGCGATAGAACAACTGGTAACCGGAATAAATAATAATGACCAATACCAAACCCTGCTTGGGGTGACGGGTTCTGGTAAAACATTCTCTGTAGCCAATGTTATCCAGGAAGTCCAAAAACCTACCCTGGTTTTGGCACATAACAAAACACTTGCTGCCCAGCTTTATTCAGAATTCAAACAATTCTTTCCCAATAATGCGGTGGAATATTTTGTAAGTTATTACGATTATTATCAGCCCGAAGCTTTTATTCCTACATCAGGAACTTATATTGAAAAGGATCTTTCGATTAACGAAGAAATTGAAAAATTACGACTCAGTACTACTTCTTCGCTGTTAAGCGGAAGAAGGGATGTGATTGTTGTGGCTTCGGTTTCTTGTTTGTATGGTATAGGTAATCCGGTGGAATTTCGTAAAAACGTAGTTTCTATTGAACGGGATATGCAAATTTCCCGGACAAAATTTCTGCATCAGTTAGTTCAAAGTTTGTATTCCCGAACCGAAGCTGAATTCTCACACGGTAATTTCAGGATTAAAGGAGATACCGTAGATGTTTTCCCAAGTTATGCCGATAATGCCTTCCGCGTACATTTTTTTGGAGATGAAATTGAAGAAATTGAAGCATTTGATCCGGGTACAAATGATATTATTGAGAAATATGAAAGGCTGAATATTTATCCTGCCAATATGTTCGTAACCTCGCCCGATGTGATGCAAAATGCCATTCATCACATCCAGGACGATCTTGTGAAACAAGTAGATTACTTCAGGGATATTGGGAAACATCTGGAAGCAAAACGTCTGGATGAAAGAACCAATTTCGACCTGGAAATGATTCGCGAACTTGGATATTGTTCAGGGATTGAAAACTATTCTCGTTATCTGGATGGAAGACAACCCGGCACACGTCCGTTCTGTCTTTTAGATTATTTCCCAGATGATTTTTTAATGGTAGTTGACGAAAGTCACGTAACCATTCCGCAGGTACATGCTATGTATGGTGGCGATAGGTCCAGGAAAGAGACTTTAGTTGAATATGGGTTTAGGCTGCCGGCCGCAATGGACAACCGACCCTTAAAATTTGAGGAATTTGAGGCGCTACAAAATCAGGTGATTTATGTGAGTGCCACTCCCGCTGATTATGAATTACAGAAATCTGAAGGTGTTTACGTGGAACAGGTAATTAGACCCACCGGACTTCTAGACCCTGTAATTGAAGTACGACCAAGTTTAAATCAAATTGACGATCTCATTGAAGAAATTCACACCAGGAACGAGAAAGATCAAAGAACGCTAGTCACTACGCTTACTAAAAGAATGGCAGAAGAACTCACCAAATATCTTACCCGTATTAATATTAGGTGCCGTTACATTCACTCAGATGTTGATACGCTGGAACGAGTAGAAATTATGCAGGATTTAAGACGTGGCCTTTTTGATGTTCTTATTGGAGTAAACCTGCTAAGAGAGGGTCTGGATCTTCCGGAAGTTTCTCTGGTAGCAGTTATTGATGCTGACAAGGAAGGATTTCTTAGAAGCAACCGGTCCCTAACCCAAACCATTGGTCGTGCCGCACGTCACGTAGAAGGAAAAGCGATTTTGTATGCCGACAAAATTACCGACAGTATGCAAAAAACCATAGATCAAACCGAATACCGAAGAAACAAGCAGATAAATTATAATAAAGAAAATAACATACGTCCAACGGCATTGGTTAAACGATTAGAGAACAGTACACTAATTAAAGAAAAACTGGATGTATATGACGCTGAAAAACCATTAACTACTAAAGCTGCCGAAGCCGAGGTAGCCTATATGAGCAAACCAGATTTGGAAAAAAGAATTCGGGAAAAAAGAAAGGCCATGGAAAAAGCAGCAAAAGATCTGGACTTTATGGCGGCGGCAAAACACAGAGATGAAATAAAAATGCTTCAGAATAAAATTAAAGAAACGCAGGGCTAGGGAAATCCCTTATTATTAGTGGAAGCCGTAAAAAATATTTTTCAGAAAGTATATTTAAAAATCCAAAACACCCCTAACTAAAAAACACCTTAGTCTTAACCGGTATTTTTAGTAGGATGAAAAAAATTATTCTTTTCTATTTTTTAATTTTAGCCACCACAGCTTTCTCCCAGGTAGGAATTGGAACTACCGAACCGGGAGCTCAATTAGATATAGTTGCTTCAGATAAGGACAGCCCGTCCAACATAGACGGAATATTAATTCCCCGTCTAAAGAAATTTCCCGCTCAAAAGCCCGGAAGTGCCCAACACGGAATGTTAGTTTTTCTTAGTGAGAATTTTAATAATTCACCATCAGGATTTTACTATTGGCATCATCAGGAAAACACATGGAAATCTATAGTTGCTGATGCTAAAGCAGCAAATTTTTATAAACCTAATTCTACCGAAAGCCCCGGTAATATTCAAGACAATATCTTCAGGAACGGCAATATTGGTATCGGGACTGAAGAGATTGAAAGCAAACTTCAAATCGCCATAAATCCAGATGATTCCCAGGATATTAAAAAAGGATTGGAAATAGATAATAATAATTCTGCTGAAACCAGAAATACCTATGGTTTAGATATTAAAAATCGCAGCAAAACCAATAATATAAAATACGGAATTAAAAATCACGTAACCGGTGATGGTAACGGTATTAGATATGGTATTTATAATTCTACCTCCCAGGGATCAAGCGGGAACGATATCTACGGAATTTATAATTCTGTAGGAAGAACAGAAGGCGCTTCTAGTTCTAATTACGGAATATATACAGAAATTGGTGAAACTAGTGGTAGAGGTAAGATCTATGGAATTTTCGCCCGGGCTTTAGGTAACTCAAGCGCACGAGTTTTTGCCGGTTATTTTGCAGGTCCCGTTGGAATAGGAAGAACTGAGGCTGAAGAATACCGTTTTCCTGATACACGCGGTAAGGAAAACCAGATTTTAGTTTCAGATAATTCAGGTAATCTCAATTGGAAACACAACCACACCA
>NZ_CAXAVR010000069.1:0-14059 GCF_963972535.1 uncultured Salegentibacter sp. | reverse complement strand
TTTGGGATGCTTTTAAATTTTTGTTGAAAAAAGAAAAGATTAATTATCTTCTCCTTCTTTAACTGCAGCAACATCATCTGTTTCAGTAGATGGTACTTCATCTGCTGGTACTTCGTCTTCATCTTCGTCGTCCTCAAGGGCAACAATGTTACGTGAAGTTCTAACCTGGCAAATTACTGTGTTGTCTGGATGCTGAATCTCGTAAGACTCGTCTGCAACTGCAGTAACATAAAGTTTTTGACCAATTTTAAGTTTGGTTACATCTGCAGTAATATAATCTGGCAATTCGTTAGCCAAACCTCTTACTTTTAAACGACGTAGGTTGTAACGTAAAACACCACCATTTTTAACCCCTCTCGCAACACCTTCGGTATGGATAGGAATTTCCATAGTGATTGGTTTATCCTCACTAATCTGGTAGAAATCTACGTGCAAAATAGCATCGGTAACCGGGTGGAATTGGATATCCTGAAGAATAGCGTTAAACTTCTCGCCGTCTTCAAACTTAATTTCCACTGTATGCACATCTGGGGTGTACACAAGGTTATTAAACGAAATTTCTTCTGTTGCAAAGTGCAACGGCTTGGCATCTCCCCCGTATAATACGCAAGGAACCTGTCCAGCATTACGTAGGGCCTTCGTGGCTTTCTTTCCTACGCTTTCTCTTTTAGATCCGTTGATCGTAATTGATTTCATTGTTGAAAAATTTTAGGCTGCAAAAGTAGCGCTTTTTTCCTTTCTATAAAACCCTGACTTAAAATTCTTTAAAAAGAAAATTATAATTGAGAATTCAAGCTAAAAAACTGAATATTAACTATGAATAATGGGTTTGATTACATAATAAATTTAGAACTAATAGATTCATTGTTATGTACCCTATTCATAACATCGGCAAAAAGATTGGCACAGCTTACAACCTTAATTTTTTTACTTTCTTGCTTTAGCGGAATAGAATCGGTCACTATTAATTCCATTAGTTTTGATTTTTCAATCTTTTCATAAGCTCCGCCAGAAAGTACCGGGTGGGTACAAATAGCACGCACACTTTTTGCCCCGCGTTCCATCATTAAATCGGCAGCTTTAGTAAGTGTTCCGGCAGTATCTACCATATCGTCTACCAAAACCACATTTTTACCTTCTACGTTACCAATAAGCTCCATGTGCGAGATCACATTGGCTTTTGCTCTCTGTTTGTAACATATTACCACATCGCTCTCCAATGCTTTAGAGTATGCATAAGCTCGTTTAGACCCCCCCATATCTGGCGATGCAACTGTTAAATTATCTAATCCCAATTTCTTTAAATGCGGAAGAAAAACCGTGGAAGCGTAAAGGTGATCTACGGGTTTTTCGAAAAATCCCTGAATTTGATCGGCGTGCAAATCCATAGTTATAATTCTGGTCGCTCCTGCGGTTTCCAAGATACTGGCAATCATTTTGGCAGCAATTGGGACTCTGGGTTTGTCTTTTCTATCCTGACGTGCCCAACCAAAATATGGAAGCACCGCTGTAATATGTCTCGCCGAAGCTCTTTTTGCAGCATCAAGCATTAAAAGCATTTCCATTAAGTGGTCTGCACCCGGGTGGGTAGAACCAATAATAAAAACTCGCGAACCGCGAACCGATTCTTCAAAAGAAGGCTGAAACTCGCCATCGCTATAAGTTGAAGTAATTACATTTCCTAATTTGGTGCCGTAAGCGGCCGCTATTTTTTCAGCTAAAGCTTTACTCTGGGTACAGGAAAAAATCTTAGCCTCTGGAATTACGTTGGGCATGTTGTGTTGTTTTTGTGAATGTTGTTTGTTGTGCTGCAAATTTAGAAATTAATTCCTTTCACACCTCACGAATATGTTTAGACTGAAACTTTAAAATTGGAAAAAAACATTTGGGGATGGGAAAAATTTTTTACTTTTGCCGTCCACTTGCTCGAGTGGCGGAACTGGTAGACGCGCTGGATTCAAAATCCAGTAACTTCGGTTGTGCGGGTTCGATTCCCGCCTCGAGTACTTTTTAGACTTCAAATAACATCAAAACCCCGTAAACTTCAATGTTTACGGGGTTTTTTATTTTTTATGATATCAAAGAATATCATTTAAACAGGTATTAAAAGTGTTTCATTTGGGGAAGCCTTCTATTTATAATTAGCTGTCAAAATTGAGTATAAACAGGATCGGCTAATATTAGACAAATGAATTTCAATATCCTGCGATAAACTTGTTTCTAAATTATTAAAATAAAGAAGAATTGTGAAAAAAGTTCGCATCTTAAACTCCTACCAATACTGGTCTCGAATCAAAAGTAAGGATTTTCCTTACTTTTAGTAAGGATTAAATTTCTACTTTTTGATTATCAAGGTTTAATTTTCCGGTCTATTAACTTTTTAATCAAACATTTTATGAAGACCCAAAATCTATTACTAGGCATCCTGGCAACAGGTGCATTATTCACTTCCTGCCAAAAGGAAGAAGCTACCACTCCAGAGGAAACTCAAATGGAGGAAAGCACTCAGGAAACTAAAATCTCTAAGGAAGATCTTAAACAAATTGCAAATTTACACTTTAACACAGAAGATGCTGAGACTATAGATTTCCTGCTTCCTAATGGGGAGACTAAAAAATCTTTTCTTATTGAAGGAGATATTTTACTGGACGAGGAGCAATTAGAAAGTATGAGCTCTGCCAGCGTAACCGATAAACAGTACCGAACTTACAATTTGGTTTCATCACCAAGAAACGTAAATGTTATTGGTTTTACAGGTGGCTCCGGGCAGGGATTAACCTCAAAACAGCGTACCGCCTTGCAGCGAGCAATTACCAATTATAATTCCCTGAATATCGGACTTAACTTCACGCTTACTTTTGGTACAAATTATGGGCCGTACGACATCGTAGTATACCAAAACTCTAATGGCCAGGCTGGCGGGGTAGCCGGTTTCCCAAGTGGAGGAGATCCTTATAAATATGTACAAATTTTCTCTGGAATGGAAAACTACAGTACCGCAACTAACGAGCACGTGATTACTCACGAGATAGGCCACTCGGTAGGTTTACGTCATACCGATTGGTATAGCCGCCAAAGCTGTGGGCAAAGTGGTGAATCAGCCGGTTCTGATGGAGCTGTTCATATTCCCGGCACCCCAACGGGATTTGACTCCAACTCTATTATGCTTGCCTGCTTTAGCTCAAGCGAAAGCGGAAATTTTGGTTACTATGATGAAGTAGCCCTGGAATATCTTTATTAATGTTAGACAATTTGAAATAGTCTTAATTTGTTAGCAGAAAATGGATGTCTGCAAAGGCATCCATTTTATTATTAAACCCCGAACACACGAACGGGCAAATTCTAAAATTTAAAACATAAACAATTATGAAACTTAGAGCAACATTATTTGGTACACTTTTTTTAGCAACTTTTTTTATGTCTTGCGAGCCGGAAGCACTACCCGAAGACCAACCTCAAATGGACCACGAAATAATAAATATTGAAAAAACTGCTTCAGGCAACGAAGACAACCCTATTGACGATGATAAAAGTGATGATTAATAGTAAAAAATTGATTAATTATATTTTTCTATTTTTACCTGCATAAATGCAGTTTCTTAATCTCACTTATTTTAAATTCTTAATACCCATTTTCCTCTTCGCAGCTTGTGGGCAAGAAGAAGAGAACAAAAACATTCCTACTAATAATGATTTAAAAATTCTGGCCAATCAAATAATGTCAGAAGATAATCTGGAAGAATATAAAAAGAGAAAAAATAAGTTTTTAAGCGCTGCAAATGATTCTATAAAAAATTCCTTAATCTTTGATATTAGTTATCACTTCTACATTGAAGATGATTCTTTGAAATTTAGGGAGTGGAATAAGTATTCTTATACGAATTCCAAAATGCAGAAAAATGAATCCGGTACTGCAGAAGCCTTTTGGGATCTTGGAAATTTCTTTTTTAAAGAAAACATTATAGACAGTTCCTATTACCACTATAATCTTGCCTATGAACAATATTTAGAAGCTAATGAAGATATAAAAGCTGGCAGGATGTTGCTTAATATGGCTATTCTGCAAGAAAAGGTAAAAGATTATATAGGTAGTGAAAACACAACCTTTCAGGCGCTGGATTTAATAGAGGAATCAACTGATAGTCAAAATTATGTTTATCCTGCAAATAATAATCTTGGCATAATTTACAATGGTTTAGAGAATTATTCACAGGCCCTTGAATATCACCGTACAGCTTTAAGAAATGCAGAATCTTTACAGGATCCTATAAAATCGGCAAGGTCATTAAATAATATAGGAGTCGTCTATCAGGAATTAAAAGATAATAATAAGGCTATTTCAAATTTTTCTCAAGCCCTTCAGATTGATAGTCTTAAAGAGAAGAACACGAGACTTTATGCAATGCTTACCGATAATTTGGGCTATTCAGAATTTAAACTTGGTAATTATCAGGTAGCATCATTTCTTTTTCATAAGGCCCTTAAAATTAGAGATAGCATTCAGCACGAATCGGGAATTGTAATCAATAAACTTCATCTAGGGGAATATTATCTTAAAAATCGCGATACCACTAAAGCATTACAATATACCAAAGAGGCTAATAGCCTTGCAAATACAACTAGCAATAACCGCGATTTGCTGGCGTCCTATCGCCTTTTAGCAAAAATTGAACCGCAAAAAGCACCAGAATACCTGGACAGCTATATTCAGTTAAACGACAGTTTATTGCAAGAAGAACGGGCTATTAGGAATAAATTTGCCAGAATTAGATTTGAAACCGATCAATATATTCAAAAAACACAAGAGCTTAGTAACGAAAAATTGTGGCTTAGTTTAATTGCCGTAATTCTAGCTTCAGTATTGTTCCTTTTATACCTGTTAAGCTCACAAAGAGCAAAGAATAAAGAACTTAAATTTCAAAAAGAACAACAGGAGTATAACGAAGAAATTTATAAACTTCTGCTTAAACAACAAACCAAGCTGGAAGAAGGCCGACAAGAAGAACGGGCAAGAATTTCAGGAGAATTACATGATGGTATACTGGGTAAACTTTTTGGAATTAGAATGAATTTCGGCTTGTTAAATTTAAATGCTCCCGGCCAGGTTTCAGCTAAATACAACCATCTTTTAGATAAATTACAACTTACCGAAGAAGAGATTAGACAAATTTCGCATAACCTTATTAGAGAAGTTTCTGGCTCTCATCTTAATTTCGCAAAACTCTTAAAACAACTTGTAGCCGACTATCAAAACCTGACTTCAGCAAAAATTGAATTTTCTTTTGATGAAAATATTGATGGGGAATTAATTGATGAAAATATTCAAATTAATTATTATCGTATTTTACAGGAAGCTTTACAAAATGTGGTTAAACACGCTGAAGCTACGCTAGTAAACATAAAAATAACCCGGGAACAGGACGTGCTTGTAATGGAAATTAAGGATAACGGAAAAGGTTTTGACATACGAAAAAAAGTTAAAGGTATTGGTTTAAAAAATATGCGGGACCGAATGGAAAAAATTGATGGTATGTTTACATTTAAAACTTCAGCTATGGGTACAGATCTCTTATTTAGGGTTAAAATTTATAAAAATGGATAAATCGGTTTCCGTATTAATTATAGACGATCATCCAATTATTGCCAATGCCTACGAATCTGCCTTAGAAAGTTTTGTAAACCAGAATGCCTCGTACAATTTTAAAATTACCAGCGTTTATAGCCTGGACGAAGCGCAGTTATTGCTTGATAACAGCAATTTTATAGAAGATCTTGATCTGGTTTTTTTAGATATGCGTTTACCGGCGAGCACCGACGGAAAGCTTGTCTCTGGAGAAGATTTTGGAAAGGTGCTTAGATTAAAGACACCCAACATTAGAATTATAGTTTCTACGACTTTTAATGATAATTACCGGTTACACAATATCCTCCAGTCATTAAATCCCGAAGGTTTTTTAGTGAAAAATGATATTAATCCTAAAGAATTATTAAGCGCTATAGAAAACGTACTTGCAGGTTCTCCTTATTATAGTAAGACGGTTCTAAACCTCCTTAGAAAACAAGTGGGAAGCGATATTTATTTAGATGAAGTAGATCGTAAAATGCTTTATGAACTTTCTATTGGCGCGAAACTAAAAGATCTAACAGATCTTCTCCCATTATCTATTGCAGGGATTGAAAAACGCAGGAGAAATCTAAAAAAAATGTTTGGTATCTCAGGAGCCGAAGATCGGGAGCTTGTAAAAATCGCCAGAGAAAAGGGTTTTTTATAGTCTGGCAAAAGCTTAATCACATAACAAGCCAAAAATAAAAAAACCAGCCTTTTTCAAGACTGGTTTCTTCTGCTTTGCTCCCCCTCTTGGGCTCGAACCAAGGACCCTCTGATTAACAGTCAGATGCTCTAACCAACTGAGCTAAGGAGGAGTGTTTCGCTCTTTTGCGGTTGCAAATATAAACCAAATTTTAAATCACCGCAAAACAAAAATTGAATTTTTTTCAGGTTTTTTTCGAGAAAAAATTCAATCTAATTCTATCACTCAAATAACCAACGGTATACATCATTTCCATTGGCATAAAGTACCAGTGCGATTAAGATAAAAAAGCCAACCATTTGGGCAACTTCCATAAATTTATCGTTAGGTTTCCTGCCGGTTACCATTTCATATAAGAGAAACATTACGTGACCGCCATCTAAAGCCGGTATTGGTAAGATGTTCATAAATGCAAGGATTATAGAAATTAAGGCTGTAGTATGCCAAAATCCTTTCCAGTTCCAGGTATCGGGAAATAAACCGCCAATGGCACCAAATCCACCCAATTGTGTGGCTCCTTTTTGGGTAAAGACATATTTAAACTGGGCTACATAGTCGTGTAATGTCCAATAACCATAGTCAAAACCTTCTTTTATACTTTCAGCTAAACCATATTTTTGTTGTTTAATTTCAAAGTTACGTTTAACCGAAAAACCAAGAATACCTTCCTCATCTGGCGCTATCATCACACTCTTAATTTCATCACCTCGCTTAAACACGAGTTCCATTTCCTTTTCCTTATTTTCCAGGCTTATTTGCTTTATTTCATGCCAGTAACCAATCTCCTGTTCATTTAATGCTATTAAGCTGTCTCCTTTTTGAAGTCCGGCAATTTCGGCAGCCTGCTGGGGCATCACACTATCCAATACCGCATTCTGAATAGGAATAAAAGGTATCATAATGCCTTTCTCCCACATTTGTTCCCCTATACCTTCAGGAACTTCAATAATTTCTTCTTCGCCATTTTGGTGTAAAACAGTAATACTATTTACATCGCGCATAAACAAATAGCGATTTACATCGTCGCTATTTTGAAGGTCTTCCCCATTTATTTGCAAAACGCGGTCACCATCTTCAAATCCGTATTGTTTAAATTCTTCAGCAATTGCAAAACCTTCAGGCATTTCATCTGGACCCACATAATTTTTACCCCAAACAAACATGATCATCATATAAATAAGAAAACCAAGTACCAGGTTTACTGTAACTCCTCCCAGCATAATTATAAGACGCTGCCAGGCAGGTTTACTTCTAAATTCCCAGGGTTCTGGCGGTTTTGCCATTTGCTCCTTGTCCATGCTTTCATCTATCATTCCTGAAATTTTCACATAACCTCCTAAAGGCAACCAGCCAATACCGTAAACGGTACCGCCAATTTTCTTCTTGAACAATGCGAATTTCACATCAAAAAAGAGAAAGAATTTTTCTACTCTGGTTTTAAATATTTTAGCGGGAATAAAATGCCCAAGTTCGTGTAAGACTATAAGTAAAGACAAGCTTAACAGTAACTGTATGGCTTTAACTATAAATGGATCCATGCGTAATGCTTCAAATTTTAAATCGCACAAAAGTAAACTTTTATAATCTCCTAAAAAAGTTTAAAAGCCCTCCTGTTTTAGACATCTGAAATTTTAAGTTTTAAACTGCGACTAATTGATTGTTAGCACTTAATTTTGCAGTAAACAATTGTCTAATTTTCGAGACAAACCTCGGAGCATTGAAATCTCGATTATCGAGTAATTTTGCCTGAAAATCTAAAAGTATGCGTGATCTTTTTGCCTGGCTCAAGAAATTTGCCATTGTCCTGTTTATACTTTCGGTAATTATAATCTATAGTATTTACACGCTTTTAAATCCAAAAGAACGTTTGCCTGTTTTTCAGCCCGATATGGTAAATGCCGAATTGGTAGATTCTACCGTTCAATATGTTCGAAAATACCACACCGTAAAAGATTTTAAACTCATTAATCAAAACGGCGATACTATTACTGAAGATTTCTATGAGGATAAAATTTATGTAGCCGATTTCTTTTTTACAACCTGCCTCACCATTTGCCCGGTGATGACTGATCATATGCTGAAAATTCAGGAGAAAATTAAAGACGATCCTGAAGTTTTACTACTCTCCCATACTGTTTTCCCAAAAACAGATTCGGTACCGGTTTTAAAAGAATATGCTATAGAAAAAGGGGTGATTGATGAAAAGTGGAATCTTGTTACGGGTGATAAGAAACATATTTACGACCTCGCCCGCAAATCTTATCTCGCTTCCAAAAGCAATGGTGATGGCGGACCTTATGATATGATTCATACCGAAAATTTTGTGCTGGTAGATAAAGAAAAACGCATTCGCGGTTTTTATGACGGAACGGATGCCGAAGCTATAGAAGACCTTTTACACGATATAAAAGTGTTAAAAGCTGAATATAAATAATTCTGAAAGTTTAACTGCAGCCAGAAGCACTTCAAGGCATAATTAAAGGCTTAACGGACTTTTTTATCTGAAATTTTTTCCTGCTGAAATTTTACCTTACTTTTGCCTTGTTTAAAATCAATCTAAATAAAAAGTGAAACTAACCCTGGCCGATTTAAAACGTGGTGAACGCGGAATTATCAAAGATTTTTCTGAAGAAAATATTCCGCTTAAATTACTCGAAATGGGTTGTTTGCCGGGCAATGAAGTTCAAATGCTACAAATGGCTCCTTTTAGGGATCCAATGTATCTTAACATAAACGGCAGCCACCTGGCCATTAGAAAAGAAATCGCTTTACTTATAGAAATTGACCTTATAAGCTAACATGGCTAAACAAATAAATGTCGCTCTCATAGGAAACCCCAATACCGGGAAAACCTCTGTTTTTAATCAGCTCACCGGGCTTAACCAAAAAGTGGGAAATTATCCCGGAATTACGGTTGAAAAAAAAGAGGGAATCTGCAAACTTCCCCGCGGACTTAAAGCTCATATTTTAGATCTTCCGGGAACTTACAGTCTTAACGCCTCGTCTTTAGATGAAAACGTGGTTATAGAATTATTGCTGAATAAAAGCGATAAAGATTATCCCGATGTTGCTGTTGTTGTTAGCGATGTAGAGAATTTAAAACGAAATCTGCTTCTTTTCACCCAAATTAAAGACCTTGGGATTCCAACAATCCTGGTAATTAATATGGCCGACAGGATGGAACGTAAAGGGATCTCCCTGGATGTAGATTTACTTGAAGAGCGTTTAAAAACAAAAGTTACCCTGGTCAGCGCCCGAAAAAATACCGGGATTGATGAGCTTAAAGAAGCAATAATCAATTATCGCCATATTTCAAACGAGCCTTGCGTAAATGCTTCAATTATTGCCCCAGAATATTTTGACAGGCTTCGTAAAGCATTCCCCAACCAATCACTTTATAAACTTTGGTTAGTAATTACTCAAGATGTAAACTTCGGTAATATTAATAGAAATGAGATAAGTAGTTCTGAACTTTTTGAGACCAAATCTCACACCGAATTAAAGAAACTTCAGCATAAAGAAACCATTTTAAGGTACCAGTTTATAAATGGTGTGCTAAAGGAAACTATGAAGGTAGACGCCAGTTCTGCCAAAGATTTACGTTCCCGATTAGATCGTGTTCTTACGCACAAAATTTGGGGTTACGCCATATTTTTTGGTATTCTTTTATTAATTTTCCAGGCAATTTATAGCTGGTCCAGCTACCCAATGGATCTTATAGATGAGACTTTTGCATTTTTAAGCGAATGGACAAAAACCACCCTACCGGCTGGAGCTTTTACAAATCTTATTGCTGAAGGAATTATACCCGGACTTGGCGGAATTGTAATTTTTATTCCACAAATTGCTTTCCTGTTTTTCTTTATTTCAATTTTAGAAGAAACCGGCTATATGAGTCGGGTGGTATTCTTAATGGACCGAATTATGAGAAAATTCGGACTTAGCGGAAAAAGTGTGGTGCCCCTGGTTTCAGGAACCGCATGTGCAATTCCGGCAGTGATGGCTACACGTAATATTGAAAGTTGGAAAGAGCGTTTAATCACCATTTTAGTGGTGCCTTTTACCACCTGTTCAGCACGATTACCGGTTTATTTAATAATAATCGCCCTGGTAATTCCAGATCGCGCCGTATGGGGTTTTAACCTCCAGGGATTAACCTTAATGCTGCTGTATCTTTTAGGATTTGGTGTGGCTATTGGTTCTGCCTGGATTTTGAATTTAATTCTGAATATAAAAAACCGAAGTCATTTTGTAATTGAAATGCCCAATTACAAGTTACCAATGGGAAAAAACATTGCCATAAATGTGGTTGAAAAAACCAAATCTTTCGTGTTTGGAGCAGGGAAAATAATCCTCGCAATTTCAATTATTTTATGGGTTTTAGCCAGTTATGGGCCGGGAGATAATTTTAATAACGCGAGTGAAATTGTGAGCGAGCAATATGACGAGCAAAGCAATATCACAGAAGATGAGCTTGACGAAGAAATTGCCTCATTCAAATTAAAAAATTCCTATATCGGGATTATGGGGAGAGGTATTGAACCGGTGGTAGCGCCTTTGGGTTATGATTGGAAAATTGGAATTGCTATAATAAGTTCTTTTGCCGCTCGAGAAGTTTTTGTAGGAACTTTGGCTACAATCTACAGTGTAGGTAGCGATGAAGAAGAAACCATTAAAAACCGGATGGCCGCAGAGATCAATCCAATTTTAGGTGGTCCGTTGTTTACATTTGCAAGTGGAGTGAGCCTTTTATTATTCTACGCCTTTGCCATGCAATGTATGAGTACTTTGGCTATTGTGAAAAAAGAAACCAATACCTGGAAATGGCCGATTTTACAGTTAGTGGTGATGACCTTGTTCGCCTACTTTGTAGCTTTAGCGGCTTTTCAATTATTAAAATAAGTGTAAGTTAAATATTATAAAACGACTTAAATATTATGGAATTAATACAAGAAATTCTCGTTTTTATAACCTTCGCAATCGCATTGGGATATATCCTAACAAAATTTATATGGAAACCTGCATTCTTAAAGAAGAAATCTGAAAAAACCAAAGCCTGCGGAGTTTCAGGTTGTGGTTGTGATTAGCGCTTTACGGTTTCAGTTACTTTAAACTGAAGTTGATAATCTGAAGCTTTTATCTTTCTTGAAGTTTTCGGATACGGGGAAAGCGACAGGAATTCTATATCTAATTCTTCCTTAAAAAATTTAGCCAGGCTGGTTTTAAAGGAATTTACATTTGCGCCCAGGGTAATAATTTCTTTTCCCAAAAATTTTTCACCTTTAAATATTTCTACCAGAATTTTTGCCTCCCCGGCTCTCACACAGGTTACATCGCTGGGACATCTTGAATCTACCAACACTTCTTTAAATCGAATTGTTTTTTCATTAAAATTAAAAGATTCTCCCACCTTAGTTTCTGCAAAATATGTTTCAGCTTCATCTTGCGCTGATACAGAAAAGGCAAAAAGAAAAAGACTGAGAACCAACAAAGCTGGTTTTAAAAAGTGAAAAACGCTGTTAGTGTAAGTCAATTTCATATTTCCTGGGTCTACTTGCATAGTTCTTTATTATAAAGACTATACCTCAACCTAAATGTTGCAAAAGATTTTAACCTAAACCAACATCCAGGGTCATCATCACCATAAAACCTAGAATAAAGCCCATAGTTGCTATATCGGTAAAATTGCCTTTTTGAGATTCCGGAACAACTTCTTCCACTACCACAAAGATCATCGCACCGGCGGCAAAAGAAAGTGCATAGGGTAAAATAGGTTCAAAAGTCATCACCGCCCAGGCGCCAAGCACCGCGGCAAAAGGCTCTACAATAGCCGAAAGTTGACCAAAATTAAAACTTTTCCAACGGCTCATTCCCTGCCCTCGAAGCGGCATGGCCACCGCAAAGCCCTCAGGAAAGTTTTGTAAACCAATCCCTATTGCAAGAGCCACAGCGCCACCAATACTGGCCCCTTCCAGACCTGCACCCGCAGCCCCAAAAAGCACCCCTACAGCCAATCCTTCGGGAATATTATGCAAAGTAATAGCCAGGGTAAGTAAAACAGATTTATGCCAGGGAGTTTTAATTCCTTCAGTCTCACTCATTTTAAAGTTTACGTGCAGGTGAGGCAGTACTTTATCAAGTCCGAAGAGAAAAAGTGCTCCCAGCCCAAATCCAACAAGCGGCGGAACTGTTTTTTCAAAACCTTCTCCGGGGCTCATTTCTATCCCCGGCGCCAATAAACTCCAAAAACTGGCAGCCACCATAACCCCACCGGTAAACCCAAGCATCCCGTCAAATAATTTTCTATTCATATTTTTAAATAGAAAAACCAGGGAGGCTCCAGCAGCGGTAAGCAACCAGGTGAAAATTGTAGCCAGTAATGCTGCCATTACCGGGTCTAATTGCTCAAAATAAGCGATTAATTCTTCCATCTATTGTATCTTTATATATAGATTATTTGATATTAGTTGTGAAATTCTCAATTCTCTTTCTTCTATTAGAATTAACATAGACCCATCAAAAGCTTCCTTTTCCAATACTTTAATTTCTTTCCCCAGGGAAATATTATTCTTGTCTAAAAACCTTAAAAATTCTGATGAAGAATCTTTTACACCCACACAAATTCCCTTTTCTGCTTTCCCCAATTCAGAAAGTAACATTTTATTAGCTACACTAAAGTTTCCTTCAGCATCAGGAATTGGATCTCCGTGAGGATCGCGTTTAGGGAAACCGAGAAATTTATCTAATTCCTGGGTAAGTTTTTCAGATTTAATATGTTCAAGTTGTTCGGCTATATCGTGTACTTCGTCCCAATTAAAATTGAGCTTTTCTACCAAAAAATATTCCCATAACCGGTGTTTTCTAATTACTTCAATCGCAGTTTTCTTTCCTAATTCACTCAGTTTTACGCCCTGGTATTTCTTATAGATCACAAGTTCCTTTTCCGATAGTTTCTTAATCATATCAGTCACCGAGGAAGCCTTGGTATCCATTTCTTCCGCCAGTGCATTGGTGCTCACACCAGCCTGGTATTTTCTTTCTAAATGAAAAATCGCTTTAAGATAATTTTCTTCTGAAAAACTAAACATACTTCTAATTTACTCGATAATCGAAATTTAAAATCAATAACACCTCGTTAGCTTATTCCGAGGCAGTTTGCATTTCCCAAAAATACATTTTTAAAATTAAAAACCTATTTTTAGACTTATCTAAATTTATTTTATAGTTTTGGCAAAAAAAAGAAAAATGAAAACATTAGCAATAATATTTGTGACACTATTCAGCTTTTCGGGGTTGGCCCAGCAGGGAAAGCTTTCTGGGGAAATAACTTCAGAAGGCAAGACTGTGGCTTTTGCAAATATTTATATTAAAGCTTCCGACCTTGGCACTACGGCCGATAAAGACGGTAAATTCTTATTGAAAAATATTCCGGCAGGGAATCATAGTATTGAGATTAGTGCTATTGGTTTTAAAAAGTTTAATCGTGATATTCTAATAAATGCAAACCAAAGCAAAACCCTGAATGTTCAACTGGAAAAATCTTCTGAAGAACTTAATGAGGTTTTGATTGTAGATACACAAACCGGGCTTACGCGCCGCACGCCTTATAATGTGTCCAGCATAGATATGCAAGGGATTGAAACCAAAGGAAATCCTAACGGGATGATGGGTAGTTTACGGGAAGTTCCCGGCGTTTATGGAGCAGAATTCGGCCAGGGTATAGTGAAACCTTTTATCCGCGGACTTGG
>NZ_CAXAVR010000068.1:0-14210 GCF_963972535.1 uncultured Salegentibacter sp. | reverse complement strand
TTAAGAGGAGTAAGATACCTGATCTCTCCGTCTTTTTTTCCTTTTGCTTGTTGTTCAATAGATGTAGCCATACTTACGCTTTTTCTTGTTGTCTTCTATTTCTTCTTTTCTCAGCCCAGGCGATAGCGTGCTTGTCTAACTTTACAGTTAAATAACGCATCATACGCTCGTCTCTTCTAAAAGCAAGTTCCAACGGCTCTATAGCCTCTCCTGGAGCTTTGAATTCAAACAGGTGGTAAAACCCGCTTTTTTTGTGTTGAATTGGATAGGCTAATTTTCTAAGCCCCCAATCTTCTTTCGATACCATCTCGGCCCCTTTAGAAACAAGAAATTCTTCGTATTTCTGAACTGTCTCCTTTATCTGCTCATCAGATAAAACGGGATTCAAGATGAAAACAGTTTCATAAGTGTTCATAAAAATTTACTTTAAATTTATTTGGCTGCAAAAGTAACTCAATTATTTCTATTATCAAAGCTTAAAAGTAAACTACCTTATAGTAATCTAAAGAGGCATTAATAAAGAAAAAAATGTTTGATTTTTAAGTCAGGTTTCAGAATATTTAGATTTTGATTAAACCAGTTTTGGAATAAAAAATTAGAATATTTTAATACCAGGGTTAAAGCACTTCATTTCTTACTACAAAATGAAAGATAAGCTTGAAATTTCACCTATGATTTTAAAGTTTATCTTGTGATTTAAGTATTTTATGTTTAATATTGTTATTACTTAACCTAACTACTGTGGAAGAAATTTTACTCAAATGTATTGTTGTTGATGATTCCAGCTTGCAGCGATTATCTATCGTAAAGTTGATAAAAGACCATGCTAATCTTAAGCTGGTTGCCGAGTACAATAACGCTATTGAAACTAAAAACGGCCTGCTCGATAATGAAATAGATTTGATATTTCTTGATATTGAAATGCCTGTATTAACAGGTTTTGAACTTCTTGACGATCTTCCTAACAAACCACAAATTATCTTTGTGACCGGGAAAACACAGTATGCTTTTAAAGCTTTTGATTATGATGCCGTAGATTATATTCATAAACCGGTAACTAAAGAGCGCTTTAATAACGCGGTAAATAAGGCGATAAATCTTTACAAATTAAAACACCAGATTTCTGCACCACCAGAAGATGAAGATTATATTTTTGTAAAAAGCAATCTTAAAAACCGAAAGGTTTTTCTCAATAAATTAAAATATATCCAGGCCCTGGGAGATTACGTAAAATTTGTTACCGAGAAAGAAAATTTTGTAGTTCTCGCTACCATGAAATCTTTTGAAGAGCAACTTCCCAACGATAAATTTCTGCGAACTCATAAATCTTATATAGTAAACCTCGATAAAATTGAGCGATACAATTCTAAGAACATCGAAATAGATAAACAGAAATTACCACTTAGCCGTCACAAGAAAAGCAATTTGGTTGAAGCTTTAAGTGCGATTCAGTAAATTCTAATTACCCTACATCCTATTATACTATCATCAACCTGAACTATTTTTAGGTTTTAACTTGTTACCACAATAGATCCTGAAACAAGTGCAGGATGACATCCAGGAAAAATCAGTCTAATTATATAGGATCCACATTAATCACCACTTTAACACTTCTAAAAGCGCCAATAGCATTAAAACTTCCCATAATTTTTTGCAGTACTTCTTTTGTTTTCCCTAAAGATTGTTGCTGCGGAATTTTAAGCAAAATATTCTTATAATATTCATTCCTTATCCTTGCTACCGGAGGAAATTCTGGACCGAGTACATTTTCTTTAAAAACGTTTTTCATTCCTACAGCCAGCCAATCTGCAGCGTCGTTAGTTTTTGAGAAATCCCGACATTTTAAAGTAATTCTAATCAATCTATGAAATGGCGGATATTTATAGTTATACCGCTCTTCTAATTGATCTTTGTACATTCCCGCATAATCTCCCATAGAAACCTGCTGAATAATCTGGTGATGTGGATTATAACTTTGAATTAAAACTTTTCCACGCTTTTTTGTTCTTCCTGCCCTTCCCGCAACTTGCAGCATCAACTGGAAACTGCGTTCATGGGCTCTAAAATCAGGGAAATTCAGCAAATTATCAGCATTCATAATTCCCACCAGGTTTACTTTTCTAAAATCGAGCCCTTTGGTAAGCATTTGAGTTCCTATTAAAATATCTATTTCCTGTTGTTCAAAGGCATTTATTAATTTTTCGTAGGCATATTTTCCACGGGTGGTATCCTGGTCCATTCTCGCGGTTTTATATTCGGGAAAAATGGCTTTTAATTCAGTTTCAATTTGTTCGGTTCCAAAACCTTTAGTGGTAATTTCAGAACTATCGCAAGCCATACATTTCTTTTGCATTGCAATATGATAGCCGCAATAATGGCACCGTAGCTGGTTGTTATGGCTATGATAAGTCAAACTCACATCGCAGTTAGGACATTGCGGAGAGTGACCGCAAGTATTGCATTCCAGCACAGGAGAAAAACCCCTGCGGTTTTGAAATAAAATCACCTGTTCCCCTACATTCAGGGTTTCTTTAATTTCCGCGAGCATTCTATCAGAAAAATGCCCCTTCATCTCCTTCTTTTTATATTTTGTTTTTATATCTACAATTTCCATTTCGGGTTCCAGGACATCACCATATCTTCTATTTAATTCTACCAAAGCATATTTATGATGCTGAGCGTTAAAATAAGATTCTAAAGAAGGAGTAGCCGATCCCAAAATAGTTTTCGCTTTAAAGAAATTCGCCAAAACCACGGCCGCATCCCTGGCGTGGTATCGCGGGGCAGGATCAAATTGTTTAAAAGAAGTTTCGTGTTCTTCGTCTACCACCACTAAGCCGAGATTGGCGAAAGGAAGAAAAATTGAAGAACGTGCGCCAATTACTATTCTCGCTTTTTCTGAATCTTCTAAAATATGCCGGTACACTTCTACCCTTTCATTTACCGAATATTTACTGTGATAGACCAAAACTTTATCTCCAAAATAAGCTCGCAAACGTTCAATTAACTGGGTGGTTAAGGCAATTTCAGGCAAAACATAAAGTGCCTGTTGGCCATTCTCAATAACTTCTTCTATAAGTTTGATATAAATTTCAGTCTTTCCTGAAGAAGTAATGCCGTGGAATAAACAAACATCCTGTTCTTTGAGACCTGCCTTTATTTCTGAAAAAGCTTTCTGCTGAATTTCACTTAACTGAATCCCTGTTTCTGAAGCATCGCCATTAAACGTAACTCTATCGGTTTTTTCGTAATATTCCTCGAGAATTTTCTTATTGATCAGGCTCTTTATAATCGCTGCCGAAACCCCTGATTTTGCGCTTAAATCTTTTACTTTTAATGGTTTTTTATGCTGTGCTTTAATGCTGAAAAAACTTAATAAAGCTTCTTTCTGCTTTGGTGCTTTTTCTAAATCATCCAGAAGGCGGTGCATTTCGGCTTCATTATCATAAACCGGGTTCAATTTTACAAAGCGTATTTTCTTCGGCTTATACTGCTCATAAATTTCCTGGTTAAGAACCACCAAACCTTTTTCTACCAGGGCATTTATTACCGGTAATACTGCTTTTTTATCCAGGATTTTCATCACTTCCTGGATTTTTACCGAAGACTGTCGCTGCAAAGCTTCAATCACTAAAAACTCTTCATCTTTAAGCTGATTTTCATCAAATTCAGCATCTTTAATTAGCTGTACAATACTTTCACTTTCCAGTAAAAACGCGCCGGGTAAAGCAGCTTTAAGAACATCGCCTTCGGCACACATATAATAGGAAGCAATCCAGCCCCAGAATTTTAGTTGATGTGCTGTAACCAGGGGATTTTTATCTAAAATCTGGTTAATAGGTTTCGCTTCATAAACCTGCGGCGGATTTTGATGAATTTTCCCAACAATAGCGGTATATACTTTCGATTTTCCAAAGGGAACAGCAACTCGCATTCCTTCTTCCAAAAAATCGGCTTCAACTTTACTTATTGAATACGTGAAGCGTTTTTGTAAGGGCAGCGGCAAAATTACATCTATAAAATAGGCCATATGGAAATTGAAAGTTTACTCAAAAATAAAAACCATCCTTAAATAAGAATGGTTTTAATGTTTTAAATTTTAGAAAGTTTTTATTCGGCTCTTTCCCAAACCTTAGTTTTGTAGAAAAAGGCGATATAACCTCTTACATTTAGTTTATCGGGATTGTTTTCATCAACCCAAATTTTACCTTTATATTCTTTCCCAGATTTTGGATCTATTAAGGTTCCATTTATATATTCGTCGCCATCTTTTTCAAAGTCACGAATTACATTTAGGCCTTCTATAGGTTTGTTTTTAAGCTCGCCAGGGCATTCGGTGCATTTTTGGTCACGATCTTCTTCTTTAGTAATTTTTATCACTTTACCGTGAACTGCATCGTCTTTTTCATAAATCTCTATTATAGAATTTACGCGCCCGGCATCGTTTACTACCTTCCATTTACCAAAAACCCCTTGCGCATGGATTCCTGAAGAAATCAGTAAAAATCCACAAATTAGTAGGTTAAGTAAGTTGAGTTTGGTTGTCATTCTATTCTTGTTTTATTGTTTACCCAGCATTCCTTCTTTAAGGTCATCATCTGCCGGATCGTTAGAAAGCCAAATTCCAAATAAAGCCTTTTTAAACTCCATTCCTTCAATTGAACCGCTTTCTTTTCCGTTTCTATAAATTACTGAACCTCTTGATGGTAAATAAACAATATCAAACACATCTTCTTTATTAATTTCATCTTTAAAAAAGCTGATGAACTTTTTTATTTCTGCTGAAATTGGGGCTGTATTTCCACCGGTTGAGCTTTCAAAACCTTCAGTAACCGCGTCAATCATTCGGTCGCTGGTAATCATTTTTGAAACTATGTGCAATCTTATTGCCATAGCTTCATCTTTATTCATTATTTCTGAAGCATTTCCAGATTTATTTTTAAGGTAAAGTCCGCCGGCATACATATCCATCCAAAACTTTTCTCTAACTCCGGCGCCATTCAGCGTCATTGTTTCAGAGCCATATTCTAAAGTAGCAGGTAAAGTAGCACCTCCAATTTCGGTTTGTGCTGAAGTTAAATTTAAGCCGAAAACGGCTACTAATACAACTAGTAATTTTTTCATTTCTAATGTGGTTTTAGGTTGTTAAGTTATTTAATTTTTTTCTTCATTTTTATTAAAGAAGCATTTAATTCAAATCCTAAGAGCAATATATTAGAATTTAACCAGATATACACCATTAAAATTAGCAATGCCCCAATAGAACCATATAATTCGTTATACGCTGAAAAGTTTTCTATATACAACCCAAAGAAATAAGTGGTTATAATTATTAATAAAGTAGTAAAAAAGGCTCCTATAGAAAAGAATCTTGCCTGCCTGGCTTCTTTAGTGCCAAAATAATATAACATGGCCACTACAATATAAATTAGTAAAACAAACCCAACATATTTTACAATGGCAGCGCCTCCATCTGTTGCCAGGCCTAACTCCTTTAAATCGTCCATTGCATAAGTTAAATAGACTACCAGTATAATGGTAAGAAGCAACAACAATGCCATAATAAGCGATATTCCCACGGCTACCAGGTATTGTCTAATTATAGACCTGTTGGCGTTAGTATGGTAAGAAAATTCAAACCCGGTAAAGATCGCGTTTATTCCATTGGTCATTAAAAATATAGAAACTATAAAAGCAATAGAAAGTAGTCCACCTCGCGGCGTATTGGCAATATCCAGCAAAATATCATTAAAATATTCCTGGGTGTCTGGAGGTAATAAAGATTCCATAAAAAGCAGGAATTGCAGCTGGAAGTCGTCTATAAACTGGATATAGGGAATTAAGTTAAGCATAAACAGCAAGAACGGAAACAGCGCCATAAAAAAACTAAATGCAATGGCACTTGCCCGGGTAGAAAAGGTTCCTTTAATAATTCCTCCTGAATAAATTTCCCAAAGATCGTATAGCGATAGGCCATCAAAGCCGGGCAAAATTATAGCCCTGGTCTTTCTCTCCCACCAATTTGAAAATTGTTCTAATTTAGACAGAAAGGCTTTTTTTGGAGCCATACCTTATATTGCTTTTAAGCTAAGATCTAAGTTATAAACCGAATGCGTTAACGCACCACTGGAAATATAATCTACGCCGCATTCTGCATATTTACGGGCCGTATCCAGGGTGATTCCGCCGCTAGATTCTGTTTGGCATTTACCATTAATAAGTTTTACCGCCCTACGGGTATCTTCATAATTAAAGTTGTCTATTAAAATACGGTGAACACCTTCGTTTTCTAGAATTTCTTCAATTTCCTTTAAATTTCTCGCTTCAACAATTATTTTAAGATCAAGTTTATTGCTCTTAAGGTAATCTTTAGTCTTGTTAATTGCTTTAGAAATTCCGCCGGCAAAATCTATATGATTATCCTTTAACATGATCATATCATACAAAGCAAACCTATGATTCTCCCCTCCCCCAATTTTTACTGACCATTTTTCCAGCGCTCTAATCCCTGGAGTGGTTTTTCGGGTATCCAAAATTTTAGTGTTAGTACCTTCCAGTTTTTGAACAAAAGTATTTGTTTTGGTAGCTATGGCGCTCATTCTCTGTATAGCGTTTAATACTAATCTTTCGGCCTTTAAAATTGATTGTGAACTCCCTTCTACAAAAAAAGCCACATCTCCCCTTTGTATTGTTTTACCGTCTTTGAGTAAAACTTCAACTTTTAACTCAGGGTCTACTTTATCAAAAACCTGCAGGGCAAAATCTACTCCTGCCAGAATTCCTTTATCTTTCACCAGGAGTTTAGCTTTTCCTATAGCTTCTTCAGGAATACAGGCCAGAGAGCTATGATCACCTTCTCCAACGTCTTCTCTAAGCGCATTTTCAATAATTAGGTCTATTTCTTTTTCAAATTGTTCTTTTGAGATCATTTGCAATACTTATTTTTGTAAATGTAGCAAAGTCTGCGTTAAATATACCGAATGACCATAAAATTACTCTGCATAGGAAAGACCGATAACAGGGAGCTTAAACAGCTTATTGAAGTTTATAAAAAACGACTTCAGTTTTATAATAAATTTGAAATTGAAATTATTCCCGATCTTAAAAAGACGAAAAACCTTGATGAAAATCAACAAAAGGAAAAAGAAGGGGAATTAATACTGGCAAAAGTTCAGAATTCAGATTACCTGGTG
Organism: uncultured Salegentibacter sp.; assembly: GCF_963972535.1. Lineage (NCBI taxonomy): Bacteria > Pseudomonadati > Bacteroidota > Flavobacteriia > Flavobacteriales > Flavobacteriaceae > Salegentibacter > uncultured Salegentibacter sp. The sequence goes on along the minus strand of NZ_CAXAVR010000068.1, from coordinate 7,017 downwards.
CTTTTAGATGAAAATGGAAAAGAATTTTCTTCAGAAAAATTTTCAGTATACATTCAGAAAAGATTAAACAGTGGGCTCAAGCAACTTATTTTTGTAATTGGCGGGCCTTATGGTTTTTCTGAAGCGGTTTACCAAAGAGCCAATTCTAAAGTAGCACTCTCACAAATGACATTCTCTCACCAAATGGTTCGCTTATTTTTTACCGAACAATTATACCGTGCTTTCACTATTTTGAAAAACGAACCCTACCACCACCGCTAAAACCCAATCTATGGAACTTGTATTCGCTACGCATAATAAAAATAAGCTAATTGAAATTAAGGCACTTTTGCCACATTACATCAAACTACTGTCTTTGGACGATATTGGTTGTGAGGAAGATATTCCCGAAACTGCCGATACTATTGAAGGTAATGCAATTTTAAAAGCAGAATATGTTAAAAACCGATACGGTTACGATTGTTTTGCAGATGATACCGGGCTGGAAGTTGAAGCGCTAAATGGAAAACCCGGGGTTTACTCTGCTCGTTTCGCAGGAGAAAATAAGGATGATGCCGCAAATGTGAGAAAATTACTAAGCGAGTTGGAAAATAAAGAAAACCGAAACGCTCAATTTAAAACTACCATTGCTTTAAATTTAAACGACAGGCAAAACCTCTTTACCGGAATTTGCAAAGGCGAAATTATAAAAGAAATACGCGGGGAAAAGGGTTTTGGTTATGATCCTGTATTTAAACCAAATGATTTTGAAAAGACTTTTGCCGAAATGAGCCTTGGTGAAAAATCAGAAATAAGTCATCGTGGAAAAGCCTTTAGAGAGCTAATCGCCTATCTTTCAAAATAAAAGAACTAGATAGGTGTATATTGCTATGTAAGCCGTACCTTTGCCGCTTATTTAATTTTTTATATGAACAAATTTGAACAATTAGGTTTAAACCCTTCTATTCTTAAAGCAGTCGAAGAAATGGGTTTTACAAGCCCAAGTGAGATACAGGAAAAAGCGATTCCTGTTTTACTAAACGAAGATACCGATATGGTGGCATTGGCCCAAACCGGTACAGGAAAGACAGCTGCTTTTGGATTCCCGCTTATCCAGAAAATAAACGTAAGTAAAAAACATACCCAGGCATTAATTCTTTCACCAACACGTGAACTTTGCCTGCAAATTACCAACGAATTAAAGAATTACTCGAAGTTTGAAAAAGGTCTTAATCCGGTTGCTATTTATGGTGGTGCCAGCATTACAGACCAGGCCAGACAAATTGAACGTGGAGCTCAAATTATTGTGGCAACACCGGGACGTATGCAAGATATGATTAATCGTAATCTTGTAGATATTTCTAAAATAGAATACTGTGTTTTAGATGAAGCCGATGAAATGCTTAATATGGGCTTCTTTGAAGACATTAAAGCAATTCTTTCTCATACTCCAAAAGAAAAGCATACTTGGTTATTTTCTGCCACTATGCCTAAAGAAGTTGCAACAATTGCCAAGAAATTTATGCGTACTCCTATTGAAATTACCGTAGGATCTAAAAACCAGGGAACATCTAATGTTTCCCACGAGTTTTACCTGGTAAATTCAAGACAACGTTACGAAGCTTTAAAAAGACTGGCAGATGCCAATCCAGATATCTTTTCAGTAATTTTTTGCCGAACAAAAAGAGATACTCAAAAAGTAGCTGAAAAACTTATTGAGGACGGTTATAGCGCTGCAGCTTTGCACGGTGACCTTAGCCAGAATCAACGTGATTTGGTGATGAAAAGTTTTAGAAACAAGCAAATCCAAATGTTGGTAGCTACAGATGTTGCTGCACGTGGAATTGATGTAGACGATATTACTCACGTAATCAACTACCAGTTACCCGATGAGATTGAAACGTATACTCACCGTAGTGGCCGTACCGGTCGTGCTGGCAAGAGCGGAGTTTCTATGGTTATTGTTACCAAAAGTGAAATGCGTAAAATTAAAAGTATTGAGCGTATTATTCAGCAGAAATTTGAGCAAAAAGATATTCCAGACGGAATGGAAATTTGCCGTGTGCAGCTGTTTCACCTTGCAAACGATATTAAAGAAACCAAGATTAATCACGATATAGATGCGTATCTACCGGGAATTAATGAGGTATTAGAAGATTTTACCAAAGAAGAGCTTATTAAGAAATTCTTTTCTGTAGAATTTACTCGTTTCTTCAATTATTATAAAAATTCTGAAGGTTTAAGTTCTCCTTCCGCTCCTGCAGATGGTGGTGGTTCTGGAGATTCTACACGTTACTTTATAAATGTAGGTGCAAAAGATGATTTTGACTGGATGAGCTTAAAGGATTTCCTTAAGGCTACTTTAGATCTTGGTCGTGACGATGTTTATAAAGTTGATGTAAAAGACAGCTTCTCTTTCTTTAATACCGATGCAAAAAATACCGAAACTGTTTTAAGCACCTTTAAAGACTTTAAACACCAGGGTAGATATATTAATGTTGAAGAAACTACTGATACCGGCGGACGTGGTAAACGCGGCGGCGGTGGCGGTGGCGGTGGCGGCCGAAAAGGCGGAAAATTCAACAAAGGCGGCGGCAAACCAGACTTTAAAGGAGGTGGGCGTAGACGTTCAGACGATTTTAAAGGTGGTTCTGGAAAAGGAAAGAAATCTGGAAACCGAAGCAAAAACATAGAAAGCTCTATTAAAAGAAGACGGAGCAAAAATTAAATTCACATCTGGCGCCTAAATTTTCAATTATGGCATTGTTTTTTATAAGTATTTTATAATTTAGGCGCCAATTGTTATGAAGAAATTCCTTTTTACCTTTTTACTACTTTTTTTAGCTTTTCAGGCATTTTCACAGGATGTTGTATCGGGAACCGTTATGAACGCTGCAGATGATAAACCTATTGAAAAAGTCCATATTGTAAACCTAAACCAAGTTAAAGGTGCCGTTAGTGAAGAAGACGGATCCTTTGAATTACAGGCCACAGTTAACGATACTCTCTATTTTTCTTATCTTGGATTTAGACCTATAAAAGTTAGGGTTACCAACGACTGGCTGAAATATGGAAATGTAAAGGTTAAAATGACCGAGTTGGGAATTGCTTTAGAAGAAGTGGTTTTAAAACCGGTTACTCTTACCGGATATTTAGAGATTGATGCCAGAAACATTCCTATTTATGAGAATAACCGCTATAGCATCTCGGGCTTAAATGCCGGTTACGAAGGTGGAGATAATTCTGCTAGTGCGGTTTCCCGTACTTTGGGCGCTATCTTTAATCCTGCCGATTTGATGCATAATATTTTTGGAAAAAAACCAAAGCAAATGCGAAAATTAAGGCAAATGAAAGAAGATGATGAAATAAGAACACTTCTACGTAATAAATTTGACAGAGAAACTCTTATCGCACTTCTTCCAATTAATAAAGTAGAAATTGATGAAATCTTACAGCGCTGTAGCTATTCTAAAGATTTTTTAAGATCGGCAAACGATTTGCAAATTTTAGACGCTTTAAGCGGTTGCTACGAAGAATACAGGGTTTTACAAAGAAATTAAACCTTCACTCCTTTTTCCATAGTGGTTTTTAAACTAATTAGGCCTTTTTCGAGATCCTGACCCATTAATTTATCGGCACTATAAAACAAACTTATTACTGAAAGTGGAAACGGTAAATTACCGCGAATTCCCCAAACTACTTTAGATTTTCCCGGTTCCAGTTCTTTTGCTGCAAAATAAGTAAGCATACTCACTTTTACCGGTTTCACAAATAGCACGCGAGTCTCAAAAACTCTTGGATGTTTTACTTTTATAATTTTTTGAAGCCCTTCCCCTATTTCATTATTCTTACTTTTCCAGTAAATAGCCGCTCCTAATTTTCCATCCTCACCTTTATGCTTTAAAACTGCTTCAGGATGTTTTGCAAACCAGGGCACCCAAAGCGGATGTTTCTTTAATTGCCGTACATAACTAAAAACCAAGTCACGTGGGGCATTTATTACCATTGTTCGGCTAATGTCATACCTTTTCTTTGCCCAGGCATGGAGAAAAGCTATAAAAGTAATAAAGGCAATAAGTAGGTAAAAAAAGAGGGTCATTAGAAAAAATTATTCAACTAATTTAATGATTTTCTGTATTGAATTGCGCTATAATTGAATCTGAATTTTTAATACATTTTTTTAGCCATTCATATTTCAGGTTAATTTTATCTTCTTCAGAAAGTTGCCAGTTAATTTCACTGCTTTTTAACCTGGAAGTAATGCTTTGTAAAATAATAGCTGCAGAAACCGAAATATTTAGACTTTCAGTAAAACCAAACATGGGAATATTCAACCTGCAATCGGCCTCATTTAAAATTTCATCACTTAAACCTTCTTTTTCGGTTCCGAAGAAAATAGCTGAAGGTTTTTCTATATTAAAATCTTTTAGAGCTGTGTTTTCTCCATAAGGTGTAGTTGCCACAATTTGATAGCCTTTTTTCCGTAATTCTTGTATGCATTCTTTTGAAGTGGAATACCTGTTTACATCTACCCATTTTTGGGCACCCATTGCGATTTCGCGATCAATTCTTTTAGGTTTGCGTTCTTCTATTACGTGAATATTCTGAATTCCAAAAACCTCACAACTTCTAATTACTGCACTGGTATTATGTAATTGATATACATCTTGGGTTGCGACTGTAAAATGATTGGTTCGTTCTGCAATCACTTTATCGAATAAAGCAATTCGTCGCGGTGTAAGAAATGTTTCAAGATGTTCTATAAGACTGGTTTTTTGCATGGGCTAAAATTATAAAACCCCACTTGAAGCGGGACGTTTTCACGAGAATATTTTTTAAAATTTTCTACTGAAAAAAATTGAAATTATAATTCATAAAAAGTTTAAAATGAATACAAAAAAACCCGGCCTCATTTAGGCCGGGTTTTTCACTCTAACATCAACATTTAAGTTCTAAGAATTAGAACCAACATTACCTTGAGCTACAAGCGTCTCTAAATCTTCAGCACTTAAGTGCACATTTAGATAACCGTCATAGTCTAAAAGTCCGTTATAGTCAATCATATCTGCATCTTCCCCATCAAAAGCTGATACATTAGTCATACTCATTCCGGTATCACCATTCACTGCATTTAGAGAAATGGCAATATCTCCGGGAGCATCTTCAACAGAGCCCACGTGGATATGCGCAGGGTGTTCTCCACCATCAGGAGTTCCATCTAACATTATAGTTACCAGAGTTTCGCCATTTACACGTTCTTCAAACATTGCAGTTCCCATTATTCCATCAACATCTACACTTCCAAGATCATAAGAAGCAGATTCGCCGGTTAGTTCATTTTGGCCTATATCACCCTGAGCTACAATAACTCCAAGTTGATCTGCACTTAAATGAACATTTACATAACCATCATAATTTAATACATCTTCGTAACCAAATGCGGTATCATCATCAAGCATCGCAACGTGAGTCATACTCATTCCGGTAGCTCCATTTACAGGGTTAAAAGTGAAAGCTATATCGCCACCTTCAGCGGCAGTTCCCATATGGATGTGAGCAGGGTGCATTCCGTCTTCTGGAGTACCGTCTAGCATAATAGTAGCTAAAGCTTCCCCACTCATTCTTTCTTCAAAAATCACAGAACCACTAATTCCTTCAACAGCTCTTTCTCCTAATTGGTAAGTTTTGCTTTCTCCGGTTAATTCATTTGCTCCTATATCTCCCTGGGCTACAACAGTAGCCAAATCTTCTGCACTTAGGTGAACGTTAACGTAACCGTCGTAATTCAGTACTTCTTCGTATCCAAATTCGGTATCATCGTCTAACATTTCAACCTGGGTCATACTCATTCCGGTTGTTCCGTTTACCGGATTAAAAGTGAAAGCTATATCGCCTGGGCCTTCCGTAAAAGAACCCATATGAATATGTGCAGGGTGCATTCCATCTTCAGGAGTATTATCTATTATAATAGTCGCCAGGGCAGCACCACTCATACGTTCTTCAAACATTACCGTTCCACTAATTCCTTCAACAGCTCTTTCATCAAGCTCGTAAGATTTAGTTTCGCCAGTAAGTTCATTACCACCTATATCGTTTTGAGCTACAAGAGTTCCAAGTTCATCTGCGCTTAGGTGAACATTTACATAACCATCATAATTAAGTACATCGTTATACAAAAATGCAGTACCATCGTTTAATTCCGCAACATTGGTTTTACTCATTCCGGTAGCTCCGTTCACTGGTGTAAAAGTAAAAGCAATATCTCCCGGTGCTTCTACAACAGATCCCATATGAATGTGGGCGGGATGCTCACCATCGTCTGGAGTGCCATCAAGCATAATGGTTGCTAAAGCTTCACCATTTACTCTTTCTTCAAACATTATATTTCCAGCAATTCCTTCTATAGCTCTTTCTTCAAGCATATAGTTTTTAGATTCTCCGGTAAGTTCATTTTGACCGATATCTCCCTGGGCAACCAAAGTACCAAGATCGTCAGCACTTATGTGAACATTGATATATCCATCAAAATTTATAGCTTCTTCATAAGTAATACTTGTTCCATCATCTAGTGTAGAGAAAGTAGTTGTACTCATTCCGGTAGATCCATCTACTGGTTCAAAAGAAACTGCAATATCTCCACCTTCTGCAGCGGTATTATAATGAATATGTGCTGGGTGCATTCCTCCATCTGGAGTTCCGTCTAATTCAAGCTCAACGGTGGTACTGTTATCTTCATTTTCCATAAATGTAGCTGTACCTGAAATTGAAGGATCGGCAACGGAGTAAAGTTGAAAGGATTTTGTTTCCCCTTCAAAATCATCGCCCCCCTCCATCGGGGTCTACTGCATCATCATCGCTGCTGCAGCTCATAAACATAAACGGTAGTGCTATAAAAATAGCAAGTAAGAATTTTTTCATAAGTTTAAAATTTTTAAGTTATTAGTAAATTAGTGATAAGAAAAAGCAACAAAATGCTTTTTACGTTATCAAATCTATAGATAGATACGAGGGAGCTGGATTTAACGGATGTTAAGGTTT
>NZ_CAXAVR010000067.1:0-14303 GCF_963972535.1 uncultured Salegentibacter sp. | reverse complement strand
CACAAGGATTTTCAGTCCTTTGCTCTACCAACTGAGCTAAGGCACCAGTTGCTTATTGTTGTAAGCGGGTGCAAATATATATTCATTTTTATAATCTCACAAAGGAAAATTTAAAAAAATGCTTTTGTAATTTAGCCGGCACAACTAATTACTATGAATTTAATTATTGATATTGGTAATTCTGCCGTAAAAAGTGCTGTATTTCAGGATGCTAAAATTTTGAGGTCTTATGTGTTTCCATTTGAAAATTTTTCAGAAAATTTTCAGAAAATTAAAAAGGATTACCCACAAATAGCTTTTTCAATGCTTTCTTCAGTGATAAAAGATACTTTTGAGATCGAAAAAATGCTGAAAAAAGAGACTAAACTTTTTGTGCTGAGAGAAAATACCAGGCTTTCGTTTAAAAATAATTATGCCTCTCCTCAAACTTTAGGGAAAGACCGTTTAGCACTTGTGGCAGCCGGTTCTTTAAAATATCAAAACAGGAACCTGTTAGTTATAGATGCAGGCACCTGTATTACTTTTGATTTTAAAAACGATAAAAATGAATATTTAGGTGGCGCTATTTCGCCGGGTTTACAAATGCGATTAAAAGCACTTCATAATTTTACAGCCAAACTTCCGTTAGTTAAATTGGAAGAAAATATTGCATTAATTGGTGATTCTACTAAAAATAGTATTCTATCTGGAGTATTAAACGGTGTAGTAGCCGAGCTTGATGGAATAATTGATCGCTACAAGACTGATTATAAATATTTAACAATTATTTTAACAGGAGGGGATAGTCAAATTTTGTCAAAGCGGGTAAAAAATGGCATATTTGCCAACCCGAATTTTCTTTTAGAGGGATTAAACTACATTTTAGAATTTAACAAGACTCAATGATTAAACGATTTATAGTAATCGTAGCTGTTTTTTTTACAGTTGTTGCTACAGCTCAGGAGAATGTATCTTCACCCTATTCTTACTACGGAATTGGCCTTAACACTTTTAAAGGAACTGTAGAAAACAGATCTATGGGTGGCTTAAGTATGTTTTCAGATAGTATTCACCTTAACCTTAGAAACCCTGCAGGCTATGGTAGGTTAAGAAGAACAACTTACGCCCTGGGAGGTTCCCACGAGCAATTAACCTTAAACTCAGATGCTGCAGAAGATAAAGCAAAAGTTTCTTCTTTAGATTATTTAGCAATTGGTATACCGGTGGGAGGAAATTTAGGTTTTGCTTTTGGCGTTTTACCTTATACCTCTGTAGGATATCAAATTCTGGATATTCGGGAAGACGTGGCTAGCAGGCTGGAAGGTCGTGGCGGGATGAATAAAGTTTTTCTTTCGGCAGGATATCAGGTAATTCCAGCTTTAAGCCTTGGGGTAGATGTTAATTATAACTTCGGAAACCTTCAAAATCGTAGAACGCTTATTAGAGATGAGGTTCAATTAGGTTCTCGTGATGTAAGCAGGTCAGATTTACTGGGTTTTAGCTATAATTTTGGTGCCGATTTTCAACAGCGGTTAAAAAACGGACTTAAACTACACGCAGCGGCAACGTATTCACCAACTACAACTATAGATGCTGAAAATTCCAGGCAATTAGCCACTATTGCTTTTTCGCCAAACGGGGGAGAGTCTGTAGTAGAGGAACGCGATCTAAATGTAGCAGACTCAGAGTTAACCCTGCCCGCTAAATACACAATTGGTTTAGGATTGGGAAGGCCCAATAAATGGTTTTTTGGTGGGGAATATGTAAGTACAGATGATAATTCATTTTTAAGTGTAAACGGTGCTGGCGGTGCAAATGCAAATTTTGCAAATGCGGCCCAGTATAAGTTTGGCGGGTATTTTATTCCGCAATATAATTCAATCACCAACTATTTTAATCGTATTGTATACCGTGCAGGATTTAGGTTTGAAGAAACAGGTTTAAATATCAATAACCAGGACATTAATGAGTTTGGCATCACTTTTGGAGTTGGACTACCTGTAGGACCAGGATTTTCTAATATAAACCTTGGATTTGAGTATGGACAGCGCGGTACCACAGATTCAGGTTTAATTCAGGAAGATTTCTTTAGGCTTTCAGTAGGGCTTTCCCTTACCGAAGCCAGGAGATGGTTTGAAAGAAGAAAATTTAATTAACCACAATAATAAAACAAGAAAATGAAAGCGAGATTTATAGCATTAATTACGGGAGCCGTTTTAGGTTCAAGTGTTCTAAGCGCACAGTCTAATGATTGTGCAACAATGGCTGCCCTGGCTTATGACGATGCCAAAGCCAAGAATTATGAGGCCGCTTACGAACCTTTAATGAAAGTGAGAGAAGAGTGTCCAAAATATAGTTTGGCTACTTTTCAATATGGTGAACGTGCTCTTAACTATAAAATTGAGAACGCTGAAGGTGCCGAAAAAGAACAGTATATAGAAGAGCTTATTAGCCTTTGGGAAGAACGTTTGGAATTGTTTCCTAATAAAACTTCTAAAGGAAAAATCTATTCTGATATCGCTCAGTTAAGATATGACAATAAAATAGGTACTAAAGAAGAATTATATAACGCTTTTGATAAAGTGTATACCGAAGATCGTGAGAACTTTACCAGCCCAAAAGGTTTGTATGCTTATTTTGATCTAATGGTAGAAATGCAAGATGCAGGAGATAGAGAACTTCAGGATGTTTTTGATAATTACGATAAAGTAATGGAGAAAATTGAAGAAGAAGAAAATGATGCTGCAGAAAGATTAGCTCCTTTGTTAAAAAAGCAGGAGGAAGGTGAAGAACTTACTTCAAAAGAGAAAAAGCAAATTGAATATGCTGAAATTAACCTTAAAAACTACAACCTTGTAAAAGGTAGTATTAATGCTAAATTAGGTGCTAGAGCAGATTGTGATAATTTGATTCCTCTTTACAAGAAAGATTTTGAAGCTAAGAAATCTGATGTTTCCTGGTTACAGAATGCTAACGCGAGATTATCTGCTAAAGATTGTACTGAAGATCCATTATTCTTCCAGGTATCTGAAGCATTACACCAGTTAGAGCCTTCTGCAAATTCTGCTTACTCTCTAGGTCAGTTAGCTGAAGCCGATGGCGATAGAGCTAAAGCTTTAGAGTACTATAACGAAGCTGCAGAATTAGAAGAAGATCCTAACGACCAGGCTAGAATTTACTATAGAATTGCTACTAACTATAAAGAAAGAGGTAGCTTTTCTCAAGCCAGAAATTACTATAGAAAAGCACTGGAAGCCAAGCCATCTTTAGGTAATGCATATTTACAAATTTCGAATATGATTGCTCAAAGTGCTAACAATTGTGGTGAAACTACTTTTGATAAAAGAGCTGTTTACTGGTTGGCTGCAGATTATGCTGCCAGAGCTGCAAGGGTAGACCCTTCTATTGCATCTAATGCAAATCAAACTGCTACTGCTTACAGAGGTAGAGCACCTCAAAAATCTGATGTATTTCAAGGCGGAAGAAGTGCGGGTGAAGCAATACAAATTGGATGTTGGATTGGGGAAACCGTGCGTATCCCACAAATGTAATATGAGGTTAACATATAAGGAAATAATAACAGGCATTGTCACGCTAACCGGCGTGACAATGCTTTTTTCATGCCAGGGTAATCTTAATGAGATTAGGGCCCTGGAAATTGAGGGTGATGCCCCGCAAGCTATTGCCGAAGGTATTAATCTAAAGTATACCGATTCTGGTAGGATGGTGGCTAATTTAAAAAGCCACAGGATGATGGATTTTACAAACAAAGAATTTCCTTACCGCGAATTCCCCGAAGGTTTGGAACTGGAAATTTTTGACGAAAATAACGAGAAAAGTACGGTTACTTCAGACTACGGAATTATTTACGATGGTACCAATCTTATAGATTTACAGGGAAATGTGGTGATCTTTACAGCCGATAGTATGCGGCTGGAAGCTTCACAGTTGTTTTGGGATCAAAATATTAACTGGATTTTTACCGATAAACCTAATACCATTAAATTTCCAAATGGAGCGCTTAACGAAGGGGAGGGTTTTGATGCTAATCAAAATTTCGGTAATTTTCGCTCCAGAACCAATGTGGGAGTGCAAATTATAAAAGACAATAAATCAAATGAGTAAATATTTTAAATACTTTGAATACGCTTATTTGTTTATAGCGGTTTTCTTTCTGTACGAGAGTATTCGCATTTGGAATACCGAGCGTAGCAGGGCATATTTATTCATCTTTTTCGTGGTAATATCTATCTTTATGTTCTTCTTTAAAAGAAGATTTAGACGAAAAATAGAAGAGCGTAACAAGCAGGAATAATGGAAGTTGAAATTCTTATCATTGTCCTTTCCTTAATTTTATCTGCTTTCTTTTCCGGGATGGAAATCGCTTATATTTCTTCAAATAAAATCTATATAGAAATAGAAAAGCGCCAAAACGATTTTCTGGCGACCATTCTAAAAAGATTGACCAAAAAACCTTCAAAATTTATCGCTACCATGCTGGTAGGGAATAATATTGCCCTGGTGGTGTACGGTTTTTTTATGGGAGATCTACTTATGCTTTGGCTTGAAGGGCTTCAGCCTGTAAATAACGCTTTTCTGGAATATCTTATCGTAGACCTCAACTTATTTACTCAAACCGTAATTTCTACGCTGGTAATTTTGCTTACTGCCGAGTTCCTTCCAAAGGTGTTTTTTCAAATCTATGCGAATTCCATGTTGAAGTTTTTCGCAGTGCCGGCTTATATTTTTTACCTGGTTTTTAGCTTTATTTCCTCTTTCGTTATATGGATTTCTGATGTTATTCTAAAAAGATTTTTTAAAACTGAAGGAGACGAGGTGCAGCTCGCTTTTAGCAAAGTTGAGCTGGGAAATTTTATCAACGAGCAAATGGAAACCGTAGAAGATGATGATGAAGTAGATTCTGAAATCCAGATCTTTCAAAATGCACTTCAGTTTTCAGATATTAGAGCGCGGGAAGTGATGGTGCCAAGAACAGAAATCATTGCGGTAGATCAACACCAGGCGCCAAAAGATCTTGTAAACACTTTTACCGAAACCGGGCTTTCCAAGCTCCTAATTTATAACGAAACCATAGATGATGTAATTGGGTATGTTCACTCCTTCGAACTTTTTAAAAAACCTGAATCTATAAAATCTATATTGTTACCGGTGGTTTTTGTACCCGAAACCATGTGGGTAAAAGATGTATTAAATAATCTTACTAAAAAGCGAAAAAGTATAGCCGTGGTTATAGATGAGTACGGTGGTACAAGCGGGATGATTACTGTAGAAGATATTGTAGAAGAACTTTTTGGAGAAATTGAAGATGAACACGATCCTGTTGTGCTTACCGAGGAAGATTTAGGAGAAAATCACTACAAATTTTCAGCTCGTTTAGAAGTAGATTATCTAAACGAAAACTATAAATTCAGTATTCCTGAAGGAGAAAATTATGAAACCCTTGGAGGATATATTGTAAATCACACCGAGGAAATTCCGCAGCAAAACGAAGAATTAGAGGTAGATAATTTTTCATTTAAAATCCTGGAAGTTTCCAATACCAAAATAGAATTGGTAGAGTTAAAAATAAAACCCGCAGATTAATTAGCGATTAGTTAATATTTTGCTAATTATAAGTTTTTATAATTAGGTTAAAAACATTATTTTCGCCCACTATATTTCGATAAAATAACAACTACAAATGGCAGTATTAAATAAAATCAGACAACGTTCTGTTTTCTTAATCATCATCATTGCATTGGCACTTTTTTCTTTTGTGCTTGCAGATGTGATTCGTAACGGCGGTTTTTCTTCGCAAAAAGACCAGAATACCATCGCAACTATTAATGATGAAGAGGTGAGTAGGGAAGATTTTGCCCGGCAGGTAGAAGCTTACCAGCGTAACATGGGCTCCAATGCGAGCACTGCCCAGGCAGTAAACCAGGTTTGGGAACAAACCCTTCGTGAAACCATTCTTAAAGAAGAAATGGAAAAGCTTGGTATAAGAGCCGGTAAAGCTCAAATTAGAGAAGTAATGCGTATGCAAATGGGGAATAATCCTGCTTTTAGAAACGAAGCCGGGATGTTTGATGAGAACCGTGTACGTGAATATATTGCCAGTATTAGATCTACCCAGCCCCAGGCTTACGAGCAGTGGTTGCAAATGGAGAGCAATATGGGCGATATGGCTCGCCAGAATATGTATTTCTCTATGGTTACTGCAGGAATTGGTGCAACACTTACCGAGGCCGAGCAAGCTTATCGATTTGAGAATAACAGCGTAGACCTTCGCTTTGTACAATTGCCTTATTCTTCTATTCCAGATGAGGAAGTTGAGGTAAATAAAGATGAAATTAGAAATTATATAAAAGAAAATCCGTCACAATTTGAAACCGAAGCTTCAAGAAATATTAGATATGTTTATTTTGAAGAAAAAGCTTCAAATGAAGATGTGCAGGAAGCTGAAGATGCTTTAACTTCTTTACTGGACAGCCGTGTAGAATATAATGCGGTAACCAGCAGTAACGATACACTTCCAGGTTTCAATAATACTCAGGATTACGAAGATTTCGTAGAATCAAATTCAGACCTTCCTTACCAGGACAGGTTTATGTTTAAAAACGAATTACCTTCAGAATTTGCCGATGAGCTTTTTAATTTAGAAGAAGGAGAAACTTTTGGACCATATCAGCATAATGGATATTTCAAAATCTCAAAATTAGTTGGAACTAAGCAAATTCCAGATTCAACAAAAGCAAGTCATATTCTTGTAGCGTACCAGGGACAACAATTTGCTCCAGATGTTACAAGGAGTAAAGAAGAAGCTGAAGCTTTGGCCGATAGTCTTGTAAATGTGATAAGAGGAAACAAAGAAAAATTTGCTGATCTGGCTGCTGAATTCTCTTCAGACCGTTCTAACAATCAGGATGGGGGAGACCTTGGATATTTTGGTCCTGGAACTATGGTGCCAGAATTTGACAGCTATGTATTTGAAAATAATGCAGGAGATGTTGGGGTTGTAGAAACCGATTTTGGTTACCACGTCATTCATATTGAAGAGCAAACCGAAAGAGAAAAAGCAGTGAAAATTGCGACTATAGCGAGAGAGTTAGAGGCTTCAGAACGTTCCAGAAACAACCTGTTCAACGAAACTACTAAGTTTGAAATCGCGGCGGGTGAAGGAGATTTCACAGAAGTTGCTAAAGAGGGCAATTATAACGTAAGAACCGTTAATAATGTGAAAGCCCTGGATGAGAACATTCCCGGAGTAGGAAACCAAAGAAGAATTGTGCAATGGGCTTTTGAAGATGATGCAAGCGTTGGAGACATAAGACGTTTTGATATTCCTTCAGGATATGTTGTGGCGCAACTTACTGCTAAGAATAAAGAAGGATTGATGACGGCTGAAAACGCTTCGTCTAAAGTAATTCCTATTCTTACGAAGCAAAAGAAAGCTGAAATCCTTAAAGAGAAAATTAATAGCAAGGATCTTCAGGAAATTGCTTCTGCCAACAATACTATGGTACAAACGGCCAATGCTGTAAACCTTTCAAGCCCAACTTTACCGGGAGCAGGAAGAGAGCCTGAAGTTGTAGGTTCGGTTTTCGCTTTAGAGCCTGGATCTGTAAGTAATCCAATTGCCGGAGAAAAAGGAGTTTATGTAGTAGAGCTTGAAAGTAAAAATGAAGCTCCTGCTATGAATTCTTATCGCGGAATTGCTGAGCAGGAAACTACCAGCAGAAGACAAAACGCTTCCCAAAGACTTTTTGAGGCCTTACGTAAAAAAGCAGATATTGAAGATAATAGGGCTAGGTTCTATTAGTAGAAGCCATTAAATATAAAGCCCCGGTAAAATTTACCGGGGCTTTTTTATGTATAGTTGTTTTTGAACAAATTAGATTCCCGAAGAAAATTCGGGAGTTTAAAATCTTTTAAAGTCTGTTTTTACAGAACAATATCTTCAAAAGCGAAAATAGTTGAGAAACCTTTATGGTTGAAATATTCAAAAACTTCTTCTCTTTCACCGGTAACCATTACAAAGTCTCCACCCCAACCGCCAAGGCTTTTAACAGCTCCCGGGAAATCTGGAAAGCGCTCCTGTTTTACTTTTGGAGTTTGCAAAGCTTTGGAAAGTAAAGTCTCGTGAATATTAATTAAAAGCTCAAATTCGGTAAGACTGCTACAGTTTATAAATTGTTCGGTAAGCGAGGAAATTTTTTCTGTAAGTCCGGTTTTATTTTCTTCGGGTAGCGCTTTATAATGTTCAATAGCATCGCGGCTATTTTTTTTCTCATTTAAGTAAACAAAAAAGATATTTTCTGCAAATTCAGGATAAAAATTAGCCTTTAAAGCCGAAGGGCCATTTTCAGTAATTTGATAAGTTACCGGTTGATTGTTTTGCGCCGCAGCGAGATCATAACCACTGCCTCCAAAAGTGTTTTTAAGCAGCTTGTAGGCATTAATTTTAAACCAGTCGGCAATATTATTGATTAAAGTTGAAGACGTTCCTAAACCCCAGTTTCTATTAAAGTTTAATCGGGTGGTAATCTCAATTCCCATTTTTTCTTCTGAAAATATTTTAGGGTTTAATTGGTGTGCAACATTCAGTATTTGTACAAGTTTCTTTGCGAGATTTTCTTCACCCTGAAGTAGTTCAATTTCTCCATTTTTAAAACCAAACTCGCCCTGAAACCACAGTTTCTCGTTTTCATCAAAACTATTCCATTCAATATTCTTTCCTTCAGAAGTTTTTACTTCCAGCGACTGACCAAATTTTGTGGGTATGGCCAGTGCTTTTGCACCGTCCAAAACAGCATATTCTCCTGTGATTAAAAGTTTTCCGTTACTGTAAAACTCTTTCATGAATTTCGTAATTTTTTTAATTCTTCTACCGCGCTGCTATGGGTCACCGTATTGTTAGTGAAGTATTGAATAAGGATTTTCTTCTCGGCTTCAGTAGCTTTATGTTGATTTAAAATATTCATTAAATGCATTTTCATATGGCCTTGCTGAATTCCGGTAGTAGTAAGAGAATTAATTGCCGCAAAGTTTTGTGCCAGGCCGGCAACGGCTACAACTTTCATCAATTCCCTGGCGGTAGGCTGCTGTAAAATATCTAAAGCAAGTTTTACTAAGGGATGTAAACTTGTTAATCCGCCAACAGTTCCAAGTGCTAAAGGAATTTCAATCCAGAATTTAAAAATACCATTTTCAATACTGGCGTGAGTTAAACTTGAGTACTTTCCTTTACGTGAGGCATAAGCATGAATACCGGCTTCTACAGCTCTAAAATCGTTTCCGGTAGCCAAAACTACAGCATCAATCCCATTCATAATTCCTTTATTATGGGTCACGGCACGATAAGGTTCTACTTCGGCAATATTCACGGCCTGTATAAATTTCTTTGCGAAATCTTCAGCGTTTAAATCTTTGTTTTCATTGAGCTCTTCTACCGGGCAGGAAACTTCAGCTCTCACTAAACATTCTGGCACATAGTTAGAAAGAATGCTCATTATAATTTCAATATTCCTTTCTTCCGAAGAAAAATCGGCATATTGCTGAGCTTCATTTTCAAATACTTCAGCGAATTTTTCCAGGCAGGAATTTATAAAATTCGCTCCCATGGAATCTTTAGTTTCAAACTCGCAATGCAGCTGATAATAATTAGCGATTTCAGCAGTTTTATCTCTCAATTTTATATCTAAAACCCCACCGCCGCGTTTTTCCATATTACGAGTAATAGGTTTTACCGCTTCCAAAAGTTTAGGTTTGGTGGCTTCAAAGAACTGTTTTAGTTTCTCCTTATTTCCAAAGAATTTAAAATGCACCTGGCCTATTTTTTTAGTATCTATCACTTCAGCCTTAAATCCGCCTCGGGTTCTCCAGAATTTAGCGGCTTTACTCGCCGCTGCAATTACCGAACTTTCTTCAATGACCATGGGAATTGCGAGTAAATCTCCATTAATTAAGAAATTAGGCGCCAGGCCAAAAGGCAGGTAGAAATTTGAAAGGGTATTTTCGGTAAATTCGTCGTGAAGTTGTTGTAACCTGGAATCTTCGTTCCAGTATTGTCTAAGTATAGCAACATCTTCGGGGCGGTCTTTCAGGTAGGTTTCAGCCAACCAGTCTATTTTTTCCTTCTTTGTAAGTTTGGAAAATCCGCTGATAGGTTTTATCATTTTCAAGCTAATTTATAGAGCGCAAAGATACAATTGTTATTTAAGGGAAGCGGACTTTAGGTTTTTAGAAAACACGGCGGAATATTTCTTTAACAAATCCTTAGTATTTAACACTCAAATCCTACTTTTTTTGCTGAAAATTTAGTAAACTTGGCAATCAAAATTCATTCTATAAATTTTATGAAGTTCTCCAAAATACTGGTTGGGTTGTTAATAGCGGCAACCTCAACAATTTACGCGCAGGATAAGGAAATTAGCCTCGAAGAAATCTACGACGGCACCTTTAGACAGGAACGTTTACAATCCCTACAATCTTTAGATAATGGTAAAGAATACCTGGTTTTAAATCGCGATCGCGAGGCAAATACTACAAGCATAGATGTGTATTCTTATAAAAGTGGCGAGAAAGTTAGAAGTCTCTTAAATAGTAAAGACCTTAGTGAAATTTCAGGTTTCCAGGGATTTGAGCTTAGTGAAAATGAAGATAAGATTCTGCTTTCTACCGAGTTGGAGCAAATTTACCGCCGTTCTTCCCGCGGAATTTATTATATCTACGATGTAGAAGATAAAACGCTTACCAAGTTAAGCGACAATAAAGTTCAGGAGCCAACTTTCTCTCCAGATGCTTCTAAAGTAGCTTACGTTTTTGAAAATAATATTTACACTTACGATATCGCTACGGGCGAAGAAACTCAGGTGACTACAGATGGTGAGAAAAACAAGCTGATAAATGGAGTTACCGATTGGGTTTATGAAGAGGAATTTGCTTTTGTAAGAGCTTTCGATTGGAATAAAACCGGAACTCATTTAGCTTACCTTAAGTTTGATGAAACTGAAGTTCCTGAATTTTCAATGGATATGTTTGGGCAGGATCTTTATCCAAGCCAGCAGGTTTTTAAATATCCTAAAGCCGGAGAAACAAATTCTGAAGTTTCTCTTTATACTTATGAGTTAGCTGATAAAGAAAGTGAAAAAGTTGAGCTTGGAGGATATGAAGATTTTTATATTCCAAGAATTAAATGGACCCAGGATCCTGAGATTTTAAGCGTACAGGTTTTAAACAGGCACCAGAACAATTTGGATCTTATTTTCGTAGATGCTGAAGATAACGAAGCTGAAGTGGTAATGAATGAGACTGATGAAGCTTATATAGATATCACAAACAACCTTACTTTTCTTGAAGACAACAGTTTTATTTGGACTAGCGAAAAGGACGGTTGGAACCATATTTATCTTTATGATGAAGATGGCGAACTGGAAAAACAGGTTACCGAAGGAAAATGGGAAGTGACTGATTATTATGGTTACGATAAAGATTCTAAGAAGATCTTTTATCAAAGTACAGAAAACGGAAGCGTAAACCGCGATGTATATTCTATAAAGATTAACGGTAAAAACAAAACCCGTTTAACTAAAAAAGAGGGGATGAATAGCGCCGATTTTAGCGCAGACTATACCTATTTCATCAATTCTTACACAAGCACAGAAACACCTTATGAGTTCACCTTACATAATGCGAAAAACGGTAAACTGGTAAGAAAGATTAAGGATAATTCGGCTTTACTGGAAAAAGAAGCGGCTTATAATTTCGCTCCAAAAGAACTAAGCACTATTGAAGTGAACGGTAACAAGCTTAATATGTGGATGATTAAGCCAAATGATTTTGACGAGAATAAAGAATATCCATTATTAATGTTTCAATATTCAGGGCCAGGTTCACAGTCGGTTTCAAACTCTTACTTCGGCACCAACGATTACTGGTATCAGCTGCTCGCTAACGAGGGTTATATTATAGCAACCGTAGATGGACGTGGTACAGGATTTAAAGGTGCAGACTTTAAAAAGGTTACTCAAAATGAATTGGGTAAATATGAAGTTGAAGATCAAATTGCGGCTGCCCAAAAACTTGGCGCACGAGATTATATAGATGAAAACCGAATTGGAATTTGGGGATGGAGCTACGGTGGTTTTATGTCTTCTAACGCCATTTTAAAAGGAAATGACACTTTCTCTATGGCAATAGCCGTGGCGCCGGTAATTAGCTGGAGATTTTACGATACCATCTATACAGAAAGATATATGACTACGCCTCAGGAAAACCCTTCCGGTTATGATGAAAATTCACCTATAAACCACGCTGAAAAATTAAAAGGAGATTATCTTTTAATTCACGGTGGGGGAGACGATAATGTACACCTTCAAAACACCATGAGAATGGTGGAAGCTTTGGTACAGGCAAACAAGCAATTTGACTGGGCTATTTATCCAGATAGAAACCACGGAATTTACGGCGGAAATACAAGGTTACATCTATACACTATGATGACCGATTTTATAAAAGAAAAACTATAATCTAAATGGCAACAGTAACAAACAGAGTGCCTCAGAAAGAACTTTTTGGGCATCCGGTAGGACTTTATATTTTATTTTTCACCGAAATGTGGGAACGCTTTTCCTATTATGGAATGCGTGCTATCCTGGTTTTATATTTAGTAAGCGCCACTACAGACGGCAACGCCGGTCTTGGCTGGACTCAGGGAGAAGCATTAGCACTATACGGCTGGTATACCATGCTCGTTTACGTAGCTTCCATCCCCGGTGGTATTATAGCCGATAAATTATTAGGACAGAAAAAAACCGTGCTTTGGGGAGGAATAATCCTGGTTGCAGGTCACGGAATTTTAGCGGTTGAAGAAATGTGGGCCTTTTATAGTGGTCTGGGATTAATTATTGTTGGAGTAGGGATGCTTAAACCTAATATTTCTACAATGGTTGGTGGTTTGTATAAAACCGGTGATATTAGAAGAGATAAAGGTTTTACTATATTTTATATTGGAATTAACCTGGGAGCTTTTCTTTCCAGCCTTATTGTTGGTGGAGTGGGAGAATTTATAGGTTGGCACTGGGGCTTTGGTTTGGCCGGTATAGCAATGGCATTTGGTCTTATAGTTTATTTATGGGGGCAAAAATACCTGGTTAACGTAGGAAACCTATTATCTAAAGCAGAACGTAGCGAAGGAGCTTCCTTAACCGGACTGTTTGGAGATTTATTTAATTCTCCAGTACAATTGGTGATTTCTTCAGTTTTAATGATTGGGTCTATTTACGTGCTTATTGCCGAATCTGTTCCATACGGGTTGCTTTGTATCTTTTTAACCCTGGTAATCGCTATGATGCTTATGGTTTATAAAGATCTTACTACGCAGGTTATGAAAGACAGGTACGTGGTAATGCTATTATCTTTTATACTGGTAATTGTTTTTTGGGGTGCTTTTGAGCAGGCCGGTGGTTTGATGAATATTTATGCTTTAGATAAAACAAACAGGTCTTTACCTTTTGCAATTCCATTTATTGGAGATGAAGTTCCCGCTTCCTGGTTTCAATCGCTAAATGCGCTATTTATTATCTCTTTTGGGGTACTTGTGGCTAATTTCTGGGCACGTAGAAAACTTAAGAATAAAGAAGCTTCATCCATTTTTAAAATGGCGATAGGAGTTATTATTATGGGACTTGGTTTCGTATTTATGGCGGCAGCTTCTATTCAATTTGAAGCTAATGGATCTTCAGCAATGTACTGGTTAGTTTTGGCTTATTTATTCCATACCATAGGAGAATTAAGTTCTTCGCCTGTAGCACTTTCATTTATTACAAAACTAGCTCCAATAAAGTATGCATCTTTAATGATGGGAGTTTATTTTGCGGCTACAGGTCTTGGAAATAAGCTTGCAGGAATCTTAGGTGAATTTGCATCAGATGCAGGTGATCTTGCAATATTTTCAGGAATTACCATTTTTACTATTGTTTTTGCCGTAATTGTTTTAATAATGCTAAAACCTTTAAAACGCCTTACGCACGGAGTAGAAGATGAAGAGCGCGAAATGCTGGAACAGGAGCAATATGAAATTGCCGATACCGAAAGAGATAGGAAATAAACTAAAAATGACATTAAAACAAAAAACGTTCTTTAATTTTAGGAACGTTTTTTGTTTTCCTGTTAGGTTCAGGATGTAAATCGACCAAGTGTTTAAAATATTCAGAATAATGCAGAAACTTACTTTTTTTATTTTCTTTATTTTTATAGGAGTTGGTGTTCAAGCTCAGGAGATTAACTGGATGAGTATGAACGAGGCCCTGGCAGCACAGGAA
>NZ_CAXAVR010000066.1:0-14353 GCF_963972535.1 uncultured Salegentibacter sp. | reverse complement strand
ACATACTTCCCGGGAAGCGGTTACAGATTTTCAATATGTTATTTTGAAGCATAGGAGTGAAAATAAGCTGTTTTTCACGAAGACTATTTCACGTGATCAATTTTACTATACCCAGGAAATGAATCAATTTGAATGGGAAATTCTACCGGAGAAAAAGAAAATTAAAGATTTTGAGGTTCAAAAAGCTAAAACTTCTTTTGCCGGAAGGGATTATATAGCCTGGTTTACTTCAGAAATACCAATTTCAGACGGGCCTTATAAATTTAGTGGTTTGCCGGGTTTAATATTGGAGCTTGAAGATACCCAGCAGCATTATGTATTTAAATTTTTCGGTCTGGAAAAACTCAATCCAAAACTTAAATACAAGATCAATCTTAAGCAATATGCTGAAACCAATAAAACTGAATTATATAAAGTTTGGAAACGATATATGGAAGATCCATGGGGGTATGGTCCCATCCCTTCTAATGTAACTATTTCTGAAGAAAACAAGAAAAAATATGCTGAAAGCTTTAAAGAAAGTTTTGCGAAAAGGAATAACCAAATAGAACTACAAAAATGAGAAGTCTTATAATCGTAGTGCTTTTACTTGGTTTAGGAAATTTGCAGGCACAGGATCAATATTCCTATAAAGCTGCTTATCAACTCGAATTCCAGGAGGATTCGACAGATGAAAATTCCATAAAATCTGAAACCGGTGTACTTTATTTAAGTGAGGAGCAATCACGATATTCCAGCTTGGGTAAAGCAGTTAAAGATTCTTTAGAAAATATGACAAATCCTGTAAGCATGAGGATGGATGAGTACAATCATATGACCGATTTTAAATACAAGATCTTCAAAAATTACAAGGAGAACGAACTTATTTTAGCCGAAAAGGTTTTTCAATATGAATTAAAATATAAACAGGATCTAAAACAGATTGATTGGGAAATTCAGCAAGAGAATAAAGAAATTTTAGGCTTTAGCGTTCAGAAAGCCACAGGTAGTTTTGCAGGTAGAAATTATATCGCCTGGTTTGCGCCAGAATTACCATTCTCCGATGGGCCTTATAAGTTTAGTGGTTTGCCGGGACTTATTTTAGAGATTTCAGATCTAAAAAATCATTATCATTTTAGCTTAACGGCATTTCAGAAATTAGCAAATCCGGTCGATAAACTATTGAATTTAGATAATTATAAAACTGTTTCTCAGCAAGAACTTGATCAGGTTCGGGACGATTATAATCGCGATCCTATTGGCACCATGCAAAAGGCAGGCATAAAATTCGGTTGGAGCGAGGAAGATGAAACTAAAACAAGAAAAGAACTAAACGAAAAATATAAAAAACGAAATAATCCAATCGAGCTTCAGCCATAATAAATCATCATCAATCAAAAAAAAATAATCAATTGGATCATTTCAGACAGATTTTCCTATTCCTGATATCGATATTTATCATTTCTGTAGGTTATTCTCAAAAAGAAATCTCGGGACAGGTTCTTGACGATCAGGATGAAAAACTGAGTGGGGCAACGGTGATGGTGAGTAAAGATTCTGTTTCTCCGATATTAGCTTATGGTATTACAGATGCGAATGGAAAATTCAAAATAGCTGTCAAAAATGAGAGTGACTCCCTGTTTTTAAAAGTTTCGTACATAGGTTTTGGTACGTTTAAAAAAACGATTCAGAATAAAGCACAGACACTGGAAGTTAAGCTTTCGCCTTCTTCAGAATCTTTAAAAGAGGTGCTCGTGAAATCTGAAATTTTGCGTCAGCGTGGCGATACGCTTAGTTTTTCAGTATCAGCCTTTAAAGGAAAAAATGACCGTGTGATCGCTGATGTTCTAAGAAAAATACCGGGTATCGATATTCGGCCAAACGGACAGATTTTTTATAGAGATGAGCCTATCCAGAAATATTATATCGAAGGTTTAGATCTGTTAGAAGGGCGTTATAATCTTGCGAATGATAACCTGTCTGCCGAGGCGGTTTCTAAAGTCGAAATCCTGGAAAATCATCAGCCGGTAAAAGTTTTGGATAGTTTGGAGTTTTCAGAGCGCGCTTCCATAAATATCAAGCTTAAAAAAGATATTACGTATAGCGGAACGGCCACCGCTGGGATTGGTGCGGCGCCTCTGCTTTGGCAAGCAAAGATAACGCCCATGATTTTCACTAAAAAACGACAGGCGATCTTTACTTATCAAAGTAATAATACCGGTAGTGATGTTTCCCGGGAGATTCGTGATTTTTCGATTAATTTTTTGGGCGATCAGTTTACGATCAATAAAACCGATTGGCTTTCGATTCAGAACATATCAGAGCCGCCTTTTTCTCAGGAGCGTTGGTTGGATAATAATGTGCATTTGGGTTCTGCAAATATTTTACAGCGTATAAAAGAGAATATAGATCTAAAACTGAATATCTCTTATCTAAATGATTACCAGCAACAGGATGGGAGTACACAAACCCGCTATTTTACACCTACAGATACGATAGATGTGATCGAGAATACCAACAACGATCTTTATGTAAGTACACTTCAGGGGAAACTAACCTTAGAAAATAATGCCGATAAAAACTACCTGAAAAATCAATTGGAATTTAACGGATTTTGGAATGCTGCACGAGGTGCTATAGATCGTCCTGATACAAAAATAAAGCAGCAGCTGGATAATCCTTTCTTCGGAATTAAAAACGATCTACGTTTGCTTAGGACCGTGGGTAAACAATTAATCACTTTTAATTCGAATACCGGATTTACAGAAAATAATCAGGATCTCATGGTGCAGCCAGGACAATTTGAAGCTATTTTTAATGATGGCGATCCATTTGGGGAAATTCAGCAATTGGTATCAGCCAGAAAAATTTATACCGATAATTCTGCCGGATTGACAAAAGCACTGGGGAAATTCACTATCTCCCCAAAATTTGGCTTTTCATTTCAGCATCAGCAGTTAGATAGCGATGTTTCCCTTAATGAGATCGACGAAGTTTTGGATGTGAATTTTAAAAATCGAACCGAATTTGTACAATCTTCGGTGTATTTTAAAAACGCTTTCAGGTTTGAAAGTAAGGATGAAACATGGAATTTGCGTTTAAGTACACCGCTTGAATTTAAAAGCTTTCACCTTGAAGATGATAATTTTGAGGATAGCAGAAATCTGGATCGTTTGGTTTTTGAACCTAATTTTTATGTAAGAAAGAAAATTTCAGCTTTTTGGGAAGCAAATGCTTCAGCAGGATTGAGTTATAATTTTGGTGAAATTCAGCAATTATATTACGGATTTTTACTGAAAGGCTATCGGAATTTAAATCGCTACAATGCACCAATTTCCGAAGAACAAAAACAAAATTATAGCGGAGGCCTACGTTATCGAAATCCGTTAAAGCAATTATTTTTAAATGCGTCTTACTCGTATGCGTATTCTGAAAATAACCTATTGTACAGTTCTAATATTGGTGAAAATGGAACAACAATTTTAGAAGCTGTGGCTCGCAATAATAGTTTCGATAATCATAGTTTCAAAGCCGGCGGAAGCAAATACTTTAGGGAACTAAAAACAACACTTAAACTAAATGCTTCATATAATTTATCAAATCGGCAACAGCTTTTAAATAATACGCTGGCCGAGGTGAATACACAAAATTTGAATCTACGAGGAAGTTTGGAAGCCGATATTTGGAGTTGGCTAATTGCGAATTATTCAGGTAATTTCTCTACTTATACTTCGGGTTTTGAAGGGAACAATTTTCAAAAAATAGAAACCCATCAACATATCATAGAACTTTATTTTTATCCTAAGGATAATCAATATTTGAGTTTGAGTGGAGAATATTATGGAAATTCGCTTTCTGAAAATGGGGATAATTATTTTGTAAACTTGGGCTATCAGTTTACTTTTAAAAAGCCCAAAATGGACTTGAATTTAAGCTGGCGAAATATTTTGAATACAGATACTTTTATAAATGCATATAACAATCAATATTATTATGTGCAGAGCAGTTATCAGTTGCGGCCTTCGCAGGTTTTAGCAACGCTAAAATTTAGTCTCTAACTAAGCATCCTTCTGGATATATTTCAAAATCTAAGCCTGAGTGAATTATAAGTTTTGTATTTCTTGAGTTTAGGGTTTAGTTTTTAATTACCACGAAATAACTGTTATACTTTAAATGCTACTTGAAAGGAGTAGTATAATAAAATTGTATGCCATTTGGCGCAACCATTTAGAAGAAAGTGCATCTAATAAATAGAACTAAGAGTATTAAATTTTAATAAATACTGAATTATGAAAAAAATCATTACGCTTATTTTAATTGGTCTCTTATTTCCAGTTGTTCCAACAGCGACGATGAAGGAGATGACTGTATTTTAGATATGCCAGTGCCTTCCTTGCATCTCAAGATAGTTGATGACTCAGGTGCTAATCTCTTTTAAAATGGGACTATTGACCCAGATAATATCAGGGTAGAAGCTGATTATTCAGAAGAACTTATTACTTTTCAATTTATTCCAGGAAATGAATTTGCAAACCCTGATGCTGAAATTAGAGTGCTGGATAATTCGATTATGTTAACAGTGCCACATAGATCATCATACGAATACACTCTTTATTTAGATGATATAGAAGAAACTATTAATGTTCAATTTGAAACAGAACAATCAAGAACAATATGTGGTACAGATTATTATACACCTGTTGTTGCTAGTTATAAGAAAGAAACTTTAGAAATAAGTGAAGTATAATAAGAGCTTAATTTTTTGGTTATTTTAGAGATATAATTAACTCTAAATAATCATTCTTAACGGGTGTATATTAAGTAAGACAAGTAGAATAAGTTAGTTATAGATATGAAAAATTTTATTTTTTAGTAATCTTGGTTTGACTTTAAATTCGTGTTATTTATTCCGAAAAAATTAATTGAAATAGAAGGAGAATAATTCTTAAGCTATCTATCGCTCTCCTCACAGGTTTCAAAAACCTGTGAGGTTTGGAATTTCTGTTTTATATTTAAGTAAATTTCAACTTATGAAGATGTTAGAAATTAAAACGGCCCTGCAAATCGCAAAATCGAAAGCTGAAGTTTATGAAGCGATTATAGATCCTGAGCACATGAAAAATTATTTTATTGCCGAAAGCTCCGGAATGATGGAAGAGGGGAAATCTATAAGCTGGAAATTTCCGGAATTTGAAGAATATGCACCGGTAAATGTTCTAAAACTACTTCCTGGTGAATTTATTTCTTTTGAATGGGAAGGAGCGAAAGATAAAATCTTACTGGTTGAAATTAGCCTTGCCGAAGTTTCTAAAACCAGTACGTTGGTAAGGATAAAAGAAGGCAAGATGAAAGCGGACGAGATGGGAATTCAGTGGTTTGGTGGAAATACCGAAGGTTGGGCGAACTTCCTTGCTTGTTTAAAGGCTTATTTGGAATATGGGATCAATCTTAGAAAAGGAGGCTTCGATTTTATGAAGAAAAAATAAATCAGTGTGATGTCTTATATAAAAGAAGCTTGTGTAGAAAGCATAGAAAAAGCTTTGGTTGCTGAAGAAAATGGAGCTGATCGCATCGAGCTCTGCGCAGATTTAGATGTAGAAGGTTTAACACCCTCCAAAGAATTAATCCTTTCGATTAAATCTCATTTAAATATTCCGATACGCGTTATGATTAGGCCCCGGGCTGGTGATTTCATGTATAATAATGCTGAAATTAAGCAGATGGCTAGTGATATAGCCTTTTGTAAAGAAGCCGGTGTAAATGGCGTGGTATTAGGAATTTTAAAAGAAGATAAAACAATAAATATCGATGCCGTTGAAAAACTAGCGGAAATAGGAAAACCTATGAAATTTGTCTTTCATAAAGCCATTGATGAGACTCCGGATATTTTAGAATCTGTGAAATCTTTAAGAGACTCAGGTGTGGTAAATGGTATTCTTACTTCAGGAGGAAAAAATACCGCGGCTGAAGGTGTCCTTCAACTTAAAAAAATAATAGCTCTGGCCGGTGATATGGAAGTGATTTGCGCAGGAAAAATCACATCAAAAAACCTGGAAGAATTACACCGGAAAATCAATGCTAAAGCCTATCACGGTAAGAGAATTGTTCGGGGATTGCAATAATTATTCTTCTGAATGAAATTAATAAATCCAGTTTTTAAGTTTCTGGAAAAAAGAAAAACCCGTTTCAATAAAGAAACGGGTTTTTTAATATTTGTTATGGCCGGGCCATTACATCATTCCGGGCATTCCGCCGCCCATTCCGCCTGGCATACCTCCGCCACCTTTGTCGTCTTCTGGAAGATCAACAAGGGCACACTCGGTAGTTAAGATCATTCCGGCAACAGAAGCAGCGTTTTCAAGCGCAACTCTTGTTACTTTCTTAGGATCTATAATTCCGGCTTTCATCATATCTACAAATGTGTCGGTTTTTGCATCGTAACCAAATTCTTTCTTGCCTTCAAGAACTTTATTGATCACTACAGAAGCTTCACCACCAGCATTTTCTACGATGGTTCTAAGTGGAGATTCAATTGCTCTATAAACAATTTGAACTCCGGTTGCTTCATCATCATTTTCAGTCTTGATTTTGGCAAGAACCGCTTGTGCTCTTACTAAAGCAACACCACCACCGGCAACAATTCCTTCTTCTACAGCCGCACGGGTTGCGTGAAGGGCATCGTCTACACGGTCTTTCTTCTCTTTCATTTCAACTTCTGAAGCTGCACCTACATAAAGTACGGCAACACCGCCGGCTAGTTTAGCCAAACGCTCCTGAAGTTTTTCTTTATCATAATCTGAAGTAGTGGTTTCGATCTGAGCTTTGATCTGGTTTACACGTTCTTCAATTTGCTTGTTGTCTCCAGCACCGTTTACGATAGTAGTATTATCTTTATCGATAGCTACTTTTTCAGCAGTACCTAACATATCAATAGTAGCGTTTTCTAAAGAGAATCCTCTTTCTTCAGAAATAACAGTACCACCGGTTAGGATAGCGATATCTTCTAACATTGCTTTTCTACGATCTCCAAAGCCTGGTGCCTTAACAGCAGCGATTTTAAGAGAACCACGTAGTTTGTTTACCACTAAAGTAGCAAGAGCTTCGCCATCTACATCTTCAGCAATAATTAAAAGTGGTTTTCCAGATTGTGCTACCGGTTCAAGAACAGGAAGCAAATCTTTCATAGAAGAGATCTTTTTGTCGAACAATAAAATGTACGGGTCTTCAAGATCTGCGGTCATTTTCTCTGAATTCGTTACGAAATATGGAGAAAGATAACCCCGGTCAAACTGCATACCTTCAACAACTTCTACGTGAGTTTCAGTACCTTTAGCTTCTTCTACAGTAATTACACCTTCTTTTCCAACTTTACCAAAAGCCTGGGCAATTAGATCGCCAATATGCTCGTCGTTGTTTGCTGAAATAGAAGCTACCTGCTTTATTTTTTCTGAAGAATCACCAACTTCTTTGGTTTGTTTCTCCAAATCTTTAGTGATTGCAGTTACAGCCTTATCTATACCTCTCTTAAGGTCCATTGGGCTTGCGCCTGCTGCAACGTTCTTAAGACCTTCTTTTACGATAGCCTGTGCAAGTACAGTAGCGGTAGTAGTACCATCTCCTGCAAGGTCATTGGTTTTAGAAGCAACTTCTTTTACCATCTGAGCGCCCATGTTTTCTAAGGCATCTTCCAGTTCAATTTCTTTTGCTACAGTCACACCATCTTTAGTTACGGTTGGTGCACCAAAAGATTTGCTTATTACTACATTACGTCCTTTAGGACCTAAAGTTACTTTTACGGCATTTGCCAATGCATCTACACCGCGCTTAATTCCGTCGCGGGCTTGAATGTCAAACTTTATATCTTTTGCCATTGTAAATTATGTTTTATCATTTCCGTGAAGACGGAAATCTAATTAATACTATTATTTATTTTGAAACTTTCCCCGGGAGTGGGGAAAAGAAGTCTTATACTATTGCAAGGATATCGTCTTCTCTCATCATTAGATAGTCTGTACCCTCAAGTTTTAATTCTGTACCGGAGTATTTTCCGTAAAGCACAGTATCACCAACTTTCACAGTCATATCGTGGTCTTTATTTCCCTTACCTACAGCTACAACTTTTCCACGTTGTGGTTTTTCTTTAGCTGTTTCGGGAATGTAAATTCCAGATGCCGTTTTAGTTTCGGCTGCTTCAGGCTCAATAAGAACCCTGTCTGAGAGCGGTTTAATGTTTAGTCCCATTTTTTTATAAATTTATTTAGGTTAATTAATCTTTGAATAAGCGACTAAGCCTATTTCTAAAATTATGCCACCCCGCTTTTACTGCCAATTACAAATAAAAAATGCCAGCTTGTCATAAGCTGGCATTTGTGAATTTTATAAAGAAAGAAGCGATTATTGATCGCTGTCAGATCCTGATTGTTGTCCTGGCATTTGTGCCGGTGGGGTAGCGGTATTTTCAGGCATTGCATCTTCGTCAAAAACCCTTGATTCGCCGTAGCTTGAATCGTCCATAATAGTTACATTAGAAAGTAAAATAAGGACTAATAAAAGTGTTGCTAAAGTCCAGGTACTTTTATCTAAAAAGTCTCCGGTCTTCTTTACACCACCTACTTGTTGTCCACTACCACCAAAAGAGGAAGATAGGCCACCGCCTTTAGGGTTTTGTACCATAATTACCACTACCAGTAAAAAGGCTACAATAACTATTAATGCTAAAAAAATCGTGAATGTACTCATTCTTGCTTTGTATTATTTTCTTGTAATTTTTCGATTGCCCGAATTTGGTCAGCAAAGAAACCACTTTTTTCGGGATTTTTCAAAATTAATATTTTATATGCCTGGATTGCCTTTTTATAATTTTTTTGTTCCAAATAAACCCGTGCTAAAGTCTCTGTCATTAACGACTCTGGCGGGGTGGTGCTTACTTCTGCCAGGTTGGATTTATTGCTGGGTTTACCCGGTTTTATTTTCGGACTTTTGGATATGAACCTGTCTATAAGTTCAAACTTTTTATGCTGAACCTCATCTTTCGGATTTTCTTCTTCCGATTCTTCTCTTTTTATAGGTTTTGCTGAAGTAAGTCGCAACCATTCTGAAAAAGAATGTGATTCTGAAGCATCAAACTCTAAAGGTTCACCCAATTTCAATTGGTCTTCAGATAAATCTTCTTCGGTTTGTTCCTTTGCTTCCACACTTTTCTCAGAAAACAAGTCGGGATCCATCACCTGTTCAGATTCAGATTGCCTCATTTTTATGGCTTCATCTATGGCCATACTTCTTTTGGCAAAAACTTCTTCCGGTTCAAAAACGGTAATATTTCGCAATTGTTCTTCCTGCTCCTGGATTTGCCTTGCAATTTTATTCTGATTAAATTCTATCGAGGTTATAAAATCAAAAAGTACACTACGATTAGTGGTATAAGCGGCAGTTTTTTTTAGTGCACTGTTGTAGCTGAATTCCTGATGCTCTTTTAAACCTTTGAGCCTTACTGCACGTGCCGCCTGGAAATACGGTGCTTTTTGAATAAGCTTTTCCAGAGCACTGGTTTGCCCGGCAGTGATTTCGGCTGGGTTTTGTAGCAGTTGTATGAATTCGTTTGCTTCCATATTACCAATCGGTTAAAGCGGCATTAAAAATATCCTGGGTTAACCTGTTGTAAATTTCATCTAAAGCAGTGGCCAACACATCACCAACTAATTGCGCATTGGCGGGATAATCGTAGTAAAAAGAAAACCGTCTTTCAAAATCTTTTTCGGGTTCCAGGGTGTTATAATAACGAACGTTTACTGCAATGGTGAGTCGGTTTTGTGCGGCCGTATTTTCAGCGGTAGCGGTAATAGGTGCTACATAAAAATCAATAATTTCTCCTTCAAAAATAAGATCGGCGTTATTGTTGGCCAGGCTTAAACTGGTTTGATTTTGAATAAGGTCCTGTAACTGTAAAGTGAAAGTCCTGTCTATTCCCGGTTCTACTAAATCGGCCTGGTTTTGAAAGAAATTCACCTGGAACGATTCGGCATCACCCGTATCTGCACCCGTAAATGAGTAAATTCCGCAAGATTGGGTGCTAAGCAGGAGCACAAAACATAAAAGAAAAGCAATTTTTTTCATAGAAGCGGGCTAAAATTACAGGTTGTATTGTTTTATTTTTCGGTAAAGTGTGCGTTCACTTATCCCTAATTCCTCAGCGGCAGCTTTGCGTTTTCCGCTATGCCTTTCTAAAGATTTTTTTATAAGTTCTAATTCTTTATCCTGCAAAGAAAGGGTTTCTTCTTCCTGGATCTCTTCTGCAAAATAATATTTATCTTTTTCTCTATTAATTTCAGATTTCGGACTGTTCTGCGGTATTTGAAGTACTTCCAGCCTTTCATCATTTAAAGCTTCTAATTCTTCTGCATCAACATCTTCCCCATCATCGTCGCCGTAAAGTTTTTGAATTAGGCTTTCGTTTTCATCCTGAACTTTTTGCGTATTCCCACTCTCCATAAGTTTTAGGGTGAGTTTTTTGAGATCGGTCAGGTCGCTTTTCATATCAAAAAGCACTTTGTAAAGAATTTCCCGTTCGTTGCTAAAATCGCTTTCTTTCTTTTTTTCTGAAATAACTGCGGGTAGATTGCTGCCAATATCAGGTAAATATTCTTTTAAACGCTCGGGGCCAATAATACGCTCCTGCTCAAGTACTGAAATTTGCTCGGCAATATTTCTTAACTGCCGAATATTCCCGCCCCATCGGTATTTTTTTAATAAACCTACCGCATCATCCTGAAGTTTAATGGTTGGCATTTTATATTTCAGCGCAAAATCTGAAGCGAATTTTCTAAACAATAAATGAATATCGTCTTTACGATCCCGCAATGGCGGAAGGTTGATTTCTACCGTACTTAATCTATAATACAGGTCTTCACGGAAGCGTTCTTTTTTAATAGATTCCTGCATATTAATGTTGGTAGCCGCGATAATGCGAACATCAGATTTTTGCACTTTGGAAGATCCAACTTTTATAAATTCGCCGTTTTCTAAAACACGCAATAATCTAACTTGTGTGGGAAGTGGTAATTCTCCAACTTCATCTAAAAAAATGGTCCCGCCATCGGCAACTTCAAAATAACCGCTTCGGGTTTGGGTGGCACCGGTAAAAGCGCCTTTTTCGTGACCAAAAAGTTCAGAATCTATAGTGCCTTCTGGAATTGCACCACAGTTTACTGCAATATATTTCCCGTGTTTTCTATGAGATAATGAATGGATTATTTTTGGAATACTTTCTTTCCCAACCCCACTTTCCCCTGTTACCAAAACCGAGATATCTGTAGGCGCAACCTGGATTGCTTTTTCTATAGCGCGGTTAAGGCGTTGATCGTCGCCAATTATTCCAAACCGCTGTTTTACTGCCTGAATTGATTCCATATATAAATCCTGTTATTTCAGAAGGAATTAATCTAGTTACTAAACCTGATTCCTTTAGACTGAATAACTATTTTTTAATTATTTTCACTATATCCAACGGCTTCACCAATTAGGGTTGCGCTGGTACAGTCATTAATTTTTACGTTTACAAAGTCACCAATCTTGTAATTCTTTTTTGGGAATACCGCCACGGTGTTTTGAGTGATTCGGCCGCTCCAGTTTTCGCTAGACTTTTTAGATTCTTTTTCAACTAAAACTTCTACGGTTTCTCCAAGAAATCTTTGCGTCCTAAAATGATTATGTTCACGCTGAAGCGCTACTATTTCGGCTAATCTTCTTTGTTTTGTTTCTGCAGGCACATCGTCTTCCAATTTACGGGCCGCCATAGTACCAGGTCTTTCAGAATATGCATACATATACCCAAAGTCATATTTCACATATTCCATTAATGATAAAGTATCCTTATGATCCTCTTCAGTTTCAGTTGGGAAACCAACAATTAAATCCTGGGAAATAGAGCACTCTGGCATTAATTCTCTTATATAGTCTATAAGTTTAAAATATTCTTCGCGGGTGTGCAGCCTGTTCATCTCTTTTAAGATTCTATCACTTCCGCTTTGAACCGGTAAATGAATATGCTTGCAAATATTGGGATAAGCGGCTACAACTTCAATTACCTCCAAAGTCATATCCTGCGGATTTGAAGTTGAAAACCTAATCCTCATTTTTGGTTGTGCTTCGGCGACCAGTCTTAAAAGTGCGGAGAAATCTGTGGCTGTAGCTTTTTGAATTTCAGAAGCATTTTTAAAGTCTTTTTTAAGTCCGCCGCCATACCATAAATAGCTATCTACGTTTTGGCCCAGAAGCGTAATTTCTTTGAAACCTTTATTCCAAAGATCGTTTACTTCCTCTACTATACTTTGTGGGTCGCGGCTTCGCTCTCTTCCCCGGGTAAAGGGTACCACGCAAAAGGTACACATATTATCGCAGCCCCTGGTGATAGAGACAAATGCTGAAACTCCATTGCTTTGTAATCGAACAGGAGAAATATCACCATAAGTTTCTTCTTTAGAGAGAAGAACATTTATTGCATCCCGGCCTGCTTCAACTTCATTTATAAGATTTGGAAGGTCTTTATAGGCATCTGGCCCAACTACAAGATCTACTATTTTTTCTTCTTCCAGGAATTTTTCTTTAAGACGCTCGGCCATACAACCTAATACGCCCACTTTCATCCCGGGATTTATTCTTTTTACTGCGTTATATTTTTCAAGCCTTTTACGAACGGTTTGTTCAGCTTTTTCTCTAATAGAACAGGTGTTTACCAAAACCAGATCTGCTTCTTCTAAGTTTTGAGTAGTATTAAAACCTTCTTTTGCAAGAATAGAAGCAACAATTTCGCTATCGCTAAAATTCATTGCACAACCGTAACTTTCAATAAAAAGCTTTCGGGTATTTTCTTGCTTAGGCTCCATTACGAGCGTGTTTCCCTGTTGTTTTTCGTCTATTGTCTTCTCCATAATTCAAATCTTCCTTTTCAGGATTAAGAAATGCAAAGATAAGGGTAAAACGAACTTCTGACAAAGTGACAGCAATATTTTTAATTTTCTCACGCAACCTTTTTGTAATTAATGCATCTATATAGAAACCAACCAGATAATTATGAGATTTTTCTACAGTTTAATTACGTTGCTTCTTCTGGCTTTAATGGCTTTGTTCACTTCTTGCGAGAAAGACGCAACCGAAGAAGAATTTTATAATGTAGCCGTTCCCGTAGTAAAGCCTATTGAAGAATTTAGGGCTATGGTTAAAATTTCTGAGCCAAGAGCAATTACCGAAGCTGGCAAGATCTATTCTTATGGAGATTATGTTTTTATAAACGATGATCAAAAAGGTGTGCATATTATAGATAACAGTGATCACCGAAACCCTGTAAAAATGAAATTTCTTGAAATTCCGCAAAATACCGATATCGCTGTAAAAGATGATATGTTATTTGCAAATTCTGCTATGGACCTGGTGGTTTTTGATATTAGTGATATGAATAATATAACACAAGCGGAAAGAATGAAAAACGTTTTTCCCAACCATAATAACCGTATTCCTGCAAGTGCATCTTTTGTAGATAGCGATAATTTTAATGCTGAAACCGAAGTAGTGATAGGTTACGTTATGGAAACCCGAAAAATTGAAATGGCAAACGATACAGAATGGTTAACTAATGATAGGGCATCTTTTTCTGAATCAGGGAATTCATCAGGCGGTTCCGGTACCGGAGGTTCTTTGGCTCGTTTCAATATTCATGAAGATTATTTATATGTAGTAGATCAAAATAATTTATCGGTTTTCAATATTGCAGGATTAAGTAACCCCGAATTATTAAAAACTGAATGGATTGGGCCAGATATAGAAACTATTTTTTATAAAGAAAATCATTTATACCTGGGAAGTTCTACCGGTATGTATATCTATAGTGTAGAAAATCCAGCTACGCCAGAATATAAATCTATGTTTAGACATATTCTTGGTTGCGATCCCGTTGTAGTAAAAGGGGATATGGCTTATGTAACTATTAGAGGAGGAAATATATGCGGGCAGGAATGGAGCCAGTTGGATGTAATAGATGTAACCGATAAGTCCAATCCGCAGTTATTGCAATCTTACCCAATGAAAAATCCTTACGGCCTTGGCGTAAAAGACGACTGGCTTTTTGTTTGCGATGGTACTGCCGGATTAAAAATATATGACACAAAAAATACCCCCAACCTGGAACTTATAGACCATTTTCAGGACATTAACACCTATGACGTCATCCCTTTAGAAGATGTGCTCTTAATGGTTGGGGATAATACACTTTTCCAATATACTTATAAAGGTAATGAGATCAATTTACTAAGCACTTTCAGCCTTAATTGATTTTATTTTGTTTGGTTTTTTAAGGATGCCCCGCAATACTGCGGGGTTTTTT
>NZ_CAXAVR010000065.1:0-14530 GCF_963972535.1 uncultured Salegentibacter sp. | reverse complement strand
TTTTATGCCTAAAATCTAATTAAGCTGTTTCCAACTCAAGATCTTTCTTAGATTTTCTATATAAAAAAGAATTATAGATATTTCTTTTCGCAAATCTCACTTGTTTGTCTGAACTGATGAACTTCATAAAAAGTTTCTTATTCACTCCAAAATATTCGTAGGTAGTACCGTTGGTAAAAGAGATTTCCAGTAGGTTTCCTTTGTGCTGGTAATCGGCAATTCCGGCTTCGTTTATAGTGCGGTTATATTCTTCAAGGTTGGCTTCGCGAGTTTGTGGCGCAATGCTTACCAAAAAGTGATAACCATCTATAATCTCTTTGCTCTTAATTTCGGCTTTGGCGTGCTTCTCGTCGGTTTCCCTAAATTTATCGGGATGCCATTCTTTAACCAGGTTTCGGTAACTGGTTTTAAGTTCTTTAAGGTCTATCTCTTTTTCAACATTAAAGAGCTTTTTATATTGATTTACACGCTTCATTTTTTAAATTTTAAATAAGCGGCAAAACTACTCCTTTTTTTCGGATAATAAATAGGTTATTCTCCTACCCTTTTTCTTTATTTTCTTTAAAATTTTAGAAAGTACATCCAGTTGAGCAAATGGTAAGTAACCAAACCAGCAATTAAAGCTATTACCAGCTTTAAACCATTAAATCTTAACCATTGTAGAATGCTTCTCATCAAAATATCCAGCGAAATTTTCGATTTTACCTCAAAACCGAACTATCAAAGATATCTGTAATTATTGAATTAATTTTACGGAAATCCGCATTAATGGTAATAATATGGAAATTCAGTACTTAGAGCGATTCAAGGTATAAATTCTCTACTTTGGTTCTTGCCCAGGGCGTTTTTCGTAAAAACTTTAAGCTGGATTTTATAGACGGGTCTTGCGTAAAACATTTAATATTGATGCGTTTTCCCATTTCTTCCCAGCCATATTTTGCTACCAGAAATTCTAAAATATCGGCAAGTTTAACACCGTGTAACGGATTATTAGGTTGTTTGGATTCCATATTTAAATATAACGCACTCTTACTTTTTTCTTTTTAAGCCTGGAATTGTTAAGCGTTGAAATAAGTTCTTCAGCTTTTTCATTTGGAACAGCTACAAATGCGCAATCCTGTTTTAATTCTATAAGTCCCAGTTCTTCTTTTTTAAGATTCCCCTGCTTTAAGAAAAGTCCGGCGATATCTCCTTTTGAAATTTTATCTTTTCTTCCTCCCGAAATAAACAAGGTAGTTTTTTCAACTACTTCGGTATTGTTTTTTTTATTCTGAATTTTATAATCATTTGATTTAATAAAATCTGGAAGGGTTCTTCTATCTGAAAGTACATAAGCAATTCCCTCCTGGTGCATTCTCGCGGTACGTCCATTTCTATGGGTAAACTCTGAAGCCTTAAAAGGTAATTGATAATGAATTATAAAATCTATCTCGGGCACATCTATTCCACGCGCAGCAAGATCGGTAGCGATCAAAATTCGATGCGTTCCATTTCTAAATTTAATTAGTGATCTTTCCCGATCTTTTTGTTCCATACCGCCGGAAAAAATTCCGTGCTCAATATTATTTTTATCCAGGAAATCACTTACTTCAGCTATACTATCTTTTAAATTGCAAAAAATAATTCCTGAGCCTTCAGCATTTTCAGAAAGTAAATTTACAAGGCTTTGCAATTTGGTTTTTGGATTTACCTGTATGGTTTTAATTTCCAGAGATAGCTGTTCCCCTTTTAAATAATCTATTCGCTTAGGATTTTTAAGACCTACAAAACCCGGAATATCAATATTTTGCGTTGCTGAAGTAAGGATGCGTTTATCTAAACCAGTAAGCTCCCCAATAATTTCTTTCATTTCGTTCTCAAAACCTACTTCTAAAGATTTATCAAATTCATCTAAAACCAGTGCTTTAATATTTTTGGTGGAGAAAGTTTCCCTTCTAAAATGATCGGCAACCCGGCCGGGCGTACCTATTAAAATGGCGGGGGCGTGTTGCAATTCTATTTTATCTTTAGAAAAAGCTCTGCCGCCGTAAACAGCGTTTGCTTTAAAACCGGCACCCATTTCCCTGGTAACCTGTTCAATTTGAATAGCGAGTTCACGAGAAGGCACTAAAATTAAAGCCTGCACTTCTGCGAGGTCTGGATCTAAATTCTCGATCAAGGGTAACAAAAACGCCAGTGTTTTGCCCGATCCTGTAGGTGACAGTAAAACCGTGTTTGAGTTTTCGGCAATGCTTTGGTAAGCTTCCTGCTGCATAGCATTAAGCTGGGAAATCTCTAATTTGTCCAGGATTTCCTGTAAATTCTTAGTTTGCATGTTAATTGAAATAATAAAGTCTTAAACCAGACTTTAAAGGGAAATACCCCGTTAGGAAAGATAAAAAAGAAAGGTTCAGCAATAATTAATAGATTACCGAACCTTTTATGGGTGTTGAGAATTACTCGATAATTGAGGTTTTATACTTAAATAGCCAGCGTAGAAAAATTAAATAATTTCTACTCCAAATACCTCGCGAGTTGGCTCGAAAGTTTACTGTTGCTTAACGCGAACAGCGTTCATACCTTTCATTCCTCGTTCCAGTTCAAAAGTTACCTTGTCATTTTCGTCAATCTCATCGATTAATCCGGTAACGTGAACAAAATATTTTTCGTTGTTTTCAGAATCTATAATAAACCCGAAACCTTTAGAATGATCAAAAAATGAGACCTTCCCGTTTCTTTGCGGATCTTCTTCTGGCATATCCTCTTTCTTAGGAACACCAATTTCTATACTTTCGGCTTCAACTTCAACTTTTTGAGAAGGATCTGGTGGAGTATCGGTAAGATTTCCATCAGCATCTACATAAGCGATCATATCTTCAAAATTACCGCCTTTGTTAGAGTTCTCTTTGCGCTCCTGCTTCTTAGCCTCTTTTTCTTTACGCTTTTTTATTTTCTTTTTTTCTTTTTCAGTTTTACTGAATGTCTGCTGCGATTTGCCCATTAATTAATTTTAATTAGTAATTGAGTGAGTAAGCTTGAATTTTTTTCCTGAAGATTTTTGTGGTAGTAACCCGGCTTGTAATGCCATTAATCTTCAATAAATGTAAAGAATCCTGGTTAGGACACTGCTTAAACTTCTACAAAGATAAGTGATAGAAATTAAATTACTTAATTTGAAGCGAATAAATAATTTACGAATTCTTAAAACTACTACTTCCCTCCTATTTTTTACGTTTTTTCTTATCCCACCAAACGTATAAAATAAAAATAACCAAACTTACAATAGAACCCCAAAGAAGTCCGGTTTTAAGGCCATCTGTACTTTTGCCTATTATTGCAATAAAAATTGTGAGGGGTGCAATTCCTACAAGGGTTGCGCCAATAAAACGCCAATAGCCCATTTTAAGAATTCCGCCTACAAAACTAATCGCATCATTTGAAAGAAACGGATTAATCCTGGTAACAATTACTGCCCAAAAGCCGTAATCTTCAATAAAATCCTCAATTTTATTTTCATTTTTTGGGCCTATTAATTTTTGAACAATTACCGGCCCAAAATAACGCCCTATAAAGTAGCCTACGCTTGAAGCTGTAAAAATAGCAGCAAAAATAATGAGACTTCCAAAAAAAGGCCCGTAAGCCAGTATTGAAACTACCATTAAAGCAACTGATGGAATCACGATTAAAAACATTTGCGCCACCATAGCCAGGATAAGTATTGTTGGCCCCAACCATCCAAATTGGGAAACCCATTCAGTGATACGCTCTTCATTATTACTGGTTAACACCTCCCAGGCGTTGGAGAAAAATTCCCTTACCCCGGGAATAAAGAAATAAGCCGCAATCAAAGCAGCTATTATAATTCCAGAAACAATTAGTGGGGCTTTACTTTTTTTTACGGAGGTAGTCTCAATAGAATCGGGCATAGAATTTATTTAATCGTTTAGTTTAACTCTCAAAATATTTGCGGGTTGTCTCCTACTTTCATTTGAAATATATAGCCTATTTTCCTCATCAAATGCAAGACCTTCAGGCTGGGGAAAAGTTTCAGGATCAAGAAGATGAATTTTGGCCTCGTTTCCATCCTGGTCCAGAATGACTAATTTTGGCTGATTTCCTTCTAAAATATATAATTCACCGGTAGTTGGATGAAACCTAATAGAAGAGGGTCTAATAATTTGGGAAGACTTCCCCCCTCTTAGTTGTTGGTAGATTTCATCGGCCCCGTCTAAAGTGAAGAGTCGTTCTTTATTTACTTTCTGGGTAGTAAGATTAAAGGTGTAAATCCCTTTGGTTTCTTTTCTATTGTTGTATTCTTTAACCGCAAATAATAAACGCTTATTTTTAGCATCAAACTCCAGGCTTTCAATGCCATTACTATCTAATCCAGATATTTGATAAGTATTTATTTTAGGATTATTTTCCCTAAAACCGGCTACTTTAAAAATTTTACCATCACTTCTTACAACATAAGCCGTGTCTTCTATTACTGTTATATCCTCATAATCACCGCTTTCCCCAAAAGAAACCCTGGAAGTAATTTTTGAAGTTTCTA
Organism: uncultured Salegentibacter sp.; assembly: GCF_963972535.1. NCBI lineage: Bacteria > Pseudomonadati > Bacteroidota > Flavobacteriia > Flavobacteriales > Flavobacteriaceae > Salegentibacter > uncultured Salegentibacter sp. The sequence goes on along the minus strand of NZ_CAXAVR010000065.1, from coordinate 9,996 downwards.
TATTGAAAATAAAAATCATCCCATCTTCATCCTGAATACAGGCAACCTCGTTATTTCCAAGGTAGCTTATACCAGATATTTCCTGCAGGATTGGGGGTAAATTCCATTTCTCCTCAATAGTATAGGTCTTATTATCGTCATCAAAAGATAAGTAACTGTTATTTTTAAAAGCCCAGAAAATGCACCCGGCGAGAATGAACACCCCTACCACAATACCAATTACTATTTTGTTCAATTTCATATAACTCGCTCCAAGTTGATTTCTAAAATAGGTTTAATATTAAAGTCTGCCACCATAATTAAATATTATTAACACCCGGTTTTTAAAATTACCAAAAAATACCGGCCGAAACTTCCCCTAAAAACCCCCTATTTGTTAAAAGTAAGTTAATTTAGTACTATTTATAGCATAGTACTGTAACAAACCAAATCGAATGGAGTCTATTAGATATAAACCTTTAAATTTTAGAAATTATGAAAACTTTTGAAACAATTAGCCGACCATTTTTTAACCAGGAAAAGAAGAACTCTAAAAGTACCTGGACCAGTAAAAGACGTTATTCAAAATAATCACTAAAAATTAGAAATCATGAAAAATTCAGTAAACCTTCGTTCATTTTTAAATCAAAGTAAGTCCAATAATCGTAGTAACTGGGAAATCAAACGCCGTTACCTTTAAACTTAACACCATGAAAATTCAGGAGTATATTAATTTAAACTGTGGAAGTACGAGAGAGCCCCAGGTATTTGGGAAAAAACCACGTAACAAGTTCCGTGAATTACCAGGAACACCTGGTGTTTAAACCTTAGACCTATGAGTTAACCTTAAAAACATTAGCCTTATGGAACTCAATAAAACTTAGCCGGCATACCTTAAAAAGTAGCCGGCTTTTTATTTTCAAAGATTTGGATATTGCTGAATGTCTGAATTTTAAAAAAACTTAAAATATCTTTAAAATTTAAATTTGGTTTGTATGGTATTTGTTTATTTGTACCAATTAAACCTCCTATGCTAAACAAGATTAAAAAATCTCCCAAAATAAAATGGGCTCTAATAATACTTCTAAGCCTTTTTGCCTTCTTTTTACTGTTTTTTGCAAGTATTTATTTTGGAGCCTGGGGCCAACTCCCCTCCTCTACCGAATTAAAAGAGCTTAAACAAAACAGGGCAACCGAAGTTCTGGCCAAAAACGGAGAGCTTATTGGCAAATTTTATGTGTTTGATAGGCAACCTATTACCTATAAAGAACTCCCAACCCATTTAATAAATGCCCTTGTGGCTACCGAAGATGCACGGTTTTTTGAACATGATGGTATCGATAATCGAAGTTTGTTACGCGTTGTTTTTAAATCAATTCTGCTTCAGGATGATTCGGCCGGCGGCGGGAGTACCATTAGTCTTCAGTTAGCTAAAAATATCTACGGAAGAAAGGATTACGGGGCTTTAGGGATTGTGGTAAATAAATTTCAGGAGGCCATTATCGCTAAAAGACTGGAAGATATATATTCAAAAGAAGAAATTATCAGGCTCTATTTTAATACCGTTCCTTTTAGTGACAATACTTTCGGAATTGAGAGTGCTTCGATGAAATTTTTTGGAAAGCATACTTCAGAAATAAATCTTGAAGAAGCTGCGGTTTTGGTAGGAACTTTAAAAGCTTCCCATTCGTATAATCCCAGGATTTTTCCTGAAAGAAGTCGGTTACGCCGGGACGTGGTTCTTGAACAAATGGGAAAATATGGCTATTTAAGCGAAGAAGAAGTACAGGAAGCCAAGCAACGCGAATTGGTATTAAATTATAAAAATTACAGTCACGATAAAGGCCTGGCGCCCTATTTTAGGGAACAGGTTAGAAAAGATGTAAGCAAAATTCTGGATACGCTTAAAAATAAAGACGGAAAGAAATTCAATATTTACCGGGACGGTTTGAGTGTGCACACTACCCTGGATGTTAAGATGCAAACTTTAGCTGAAGAAGCCTTAAAAGAACATTTGCAAAATTTACAAAAACAACACGAGGATGCCTGGGGAAGTGCAGCGCCCTGGTTAACAAACCGGGAAATTGTAAACGATGCTTTAAAAAGAACTTCAGCCTGGAAAAATCTTGAGAAAGAAGGTCGTAGTGAGACTGAAATTATGGATGTTTTAACCCAGGAACATCCAACCGAATTATTCAGTTATGAAGGTACAGAAACCAAAAATATAAGTACACGAGACAGTGTTGCCCATTATCTCAAATTCCTTAATGCGGGAATGTTGGCGGTAACCCCACAAACCGGGGCTGTACAGGCCTGGGTTGGCGGGGTAAATTTTGAACATTTTCAATATGACCATGTTTCGCAAAGTAAACGCCAGGTAGGCTCTACGTTTAAGCCTTTTGTATACACCGCGGCTTTAGAAAACGGTATAGAACCCTGTGAATATTTTTCGGCACGGGAGGTCACTTATGCAAAGGGATGGACCCCTTCAAACTCCGGTAGCGAAGAAGAAGATCCGCATATGAATTACAATTTAAAAGAAGCATTAAGTAAGTCTATGAATACCATTGCCGTTAAAGTGCTTATGGAAACTGGTATTGAAAACGTGGTGAACCAGGCTAAAGCAATGGGAATTAAATCAGATTTACCCCGAGTGCCCTCTATTGCCCTGGGAACTGCCTCTTTAAATTTAACCGAATTAACCGAAGCTTACACTCCTTTTGTAAATAATGGAAAAACCAGCAAAGCTTTTTATATCACCAAAATAGAAGATGGCGAGGGCAATATTTTAGCTGAATTTAAACCTGAAATTTCTGATAACAGAAGTCTTTCTGAAACCAACAGGAAAATCATGATAGAAATGATGAAAGCTACGGTAAATGAAGGTACAGCAACCAGGTTAAGAACAACTTACGGATTAAGAAACGATATTGCAGGAAAAACAGGAACTACCCAAAATAACAAAGATGGTTGGTTTGTGGGAATAACCCCAAATCTTCTCGCCGTAACCTGGGTAGGAGCTGACGATCATAGAATTGGGTTTAGAAACACTTATATTGGGCAGGGTGCTAATTCGGCTTTACCGGTTTTTGCAAAATTAATGCAGAAAATGAATAACGATCCCGAATTTAATAATATTACACAGGCAAGATTTGCACCTCTTTCTGCAGAAATTAAAGAAATGATGGATTGCGATCCTGAAAAACGCGATGGTTTCTTTAAGCGACTTTTTGGAGGTGGTGATAAAGATGAAACCAAAAAACCAGAAAAAGAAGAAAAAAAGGAAAAGAAAGGCTTTTTTAAACGACTTTTTGGCGGAAAGGATAAAGATTAAAAAAGAGACTGTTTGAAAAGTCTAATTCCGTCAGGCTGAACTTGTTTCAGCTTATAATTTATTTAGATTATAAAATCTTAGATTCTGAAATAAATTCAGAATGACGACTTATAAAACTTTTCAAACAGTCTCAATATTTATAACATATTTCAGAAAAAATTTATGCAGGAATACTGTCCTTTTCCTCTCTTTTCCAAAAACGGTGTTGTCCTATAGCTTTAATAAATTCTGATGATTTATTTTTTCCTACAATCACCCCATCTTCAGCAAGGTTTTTCTTATCCAGTTTATTCCAGAAATAAGTTTCTTCAATTAAACCGTTTTCCTGGGCTGTAGCAATTGGCTTACAATGCTTGTAACCTTCGTTTAAAAAATGAATCGCTTTCGGAATTTTCTTCAAAGCCATATGGGCTTTTTCGCCAGCCGGAACATAAAAAGCATCAAATACTACAGAAGCACTGGTTCTAAAAGCTTCATCTACTTTTAGTGATTTACCATCGGCGGTTTTAACTTCAGTAGAATTTGGTCCAAGAATTTTTACCATTGCGCCTTCTTTATCCAGGGCTTTCTTCATATCGTTAACCGATTTATCATCTACACCATCTGCGCATAAAAACGCTACTTTTCTGGTTGCAATATTTCCAAATCCATTGTGCATCATACTTAATGCTGGGTCTTTATCTAAAGACGGATTGCTCTTAGTAGGTTCATAACGTTCTGGATCAAAATCTGCAGGAACACCATGATTTAATTGTGTTTTTTTCTTTGGTACAGGCATTCCCAAATTAGATGCAACTTCTTTTGCCAGTTCTTTACTTACCTCGTTTAATAAACCAAGTACTCTTTCCCTTACTTCTGCCACATCTACTTTTCCTAATTCAAAACTGAAAGCATTAATAATGTGTTGCTGCTCCACTTCGCTTTGGCTGTTAAAGAATAAAGTAGCCTGGCTAAAATGATCTTTAAAACTTTCGCTGCGTTCACGCACTTTCTTAGCATCTATTTTTTCAGGATAACTATCAAATCCGCCTTCTGCAATTTTAGCCTGGAATGGGCAGCCATTTCCTAAAGAATTTGGCTGATAACTGGTTTGCCCTTTATTTATTTGCTGGCGCATATGCCCATCACGCTGGTTGTTGTGCATTGGTGCAATTGGCCGGTTTATTGGGATTTCGTGAAAGTTTGGTCCTCCCAGTCGCTTCAGCTGGGTATCGGTATAAGAGAATAACCTACCCTGGAGTAACGGATCATTAGTAAAGTCTATGCCGGGTACAATATGGCCGGGATGGAAGGCTACCTGTTCGGTTTCTGCAAAGAAATTATCGGGATTCCTGTCTAGCACCATTTTACCAATTTTCTTTACCGGTACCATCTCTTCCGGAACTAGTTTTGTAGCATCTAGAAGGTCAAAATCAAATTTATGCTCATCTTCTTCAGGAATTAATTGAACTCCTAACTCCCACTCTGGGAACTGGCCGTTTTCTATTGCTTCCCAAAGATCTCTTCTATGAAAATCGGGATCGTTTCCTGAAATTTTTTGTGCTTCATCCCAGGCTACCCCGTGGGTGCCGAGTAATGGTTTCCAGTGGAATTTCACAAAAGTTCCTTTTCCCTCTTTATTTACAAATCTAAAGGTATGAACGCCAAAACCTTCCATCATTCTTAAACTTCTTGGAATTGCCCTGTCACTCATAGCCCACATAATCATATGCATAGACTCTGGCATTAGGGAAACAAAATCCCAAAACGTATCGTGTGCTGAAGCTGCCTGCGGAATTTCATTATGTGGTTCTGGCTTTACAGCGTGAATTAGATCTGGGAATTTTATAGCATCCTGGATAAAAAACACCGGGATATTATTTCCTACCAGGTCATAATTACCTTCTTCGGTATAAAATTTAACCGAAAATCCGCGTACATCCCGGGCTAAATCGGTTGAACCTTTAAATCCAGCCACAGTAGAAAATCTTGTAAACACCGGGGTTTTCTTAGATGGATCCTGTAAAAAACCAGCTTTGGTATATTTCTCCATAGATTCGTATACCTGGAAATATCCATGGGCTCCAGAACCGCGAGCGTGTACTATTCTTTCTGGAATTCTCTCGTGGTCAAAATGGGTGATTTTTTCTCTTAAAATAAAATCTTCCAGCAAAGAAGCGCCCCGGTCTCCAGCTTTAAGAGAGTTTTGATTATCATTAATTCTAACGCCCTGGTTGGTGGTTAAAAACTGTTCCTGGCCGTCTTCCCGATTTTTTTCCAGGTCTTCATGCTTCTTATTTTTGGAAGCTTTTTTCTTTCCGTCATCTTTCATAATTATAATTTTTTATTGGTTCCTTTAAAATTCATAAATAAATGGCTGTAATAAAATTTAGCGCTGTTAAATAAATCCTATAATTACTAATGTGCTTTTGAAGCAGGTAAATATTCCGCAATTTTGAATTTCAAGAAGGAAAGAATGAAAGAAAATACTGCCAAATTCAGCAAACTAGATTACCAAATTAGCCAGTGGATGTATAAATATGGGAAACCCATTTTACGATTTTCACTGGCCATAAATTTTATTTGGTTTGGAGCTTTAAAAGTGGTTTGGGATAGCCCGGCGCAGGAACTTATTGCAGCTACTGTTTTTTGGTTTGATCCCGAATTTTTTATTCCTTTTTTAGGGGTTTGGGAGGTTTCAATAGGCGTATTTTTACTCTCTAAACGCACGCTAAGGCTAGCAATTGTTTTACTGGTATTACAAATGCCGGGAACATTTTTACCTTTTATTATTTTACCTGAAGTTTGCTTTGAAAATTTTCCATTTGTGCTAACTACCGAAGGCCAGTATATTATTAAAAACCTGGTGTTAATTAGCGCAGCTATAGTAGTTGGTGGCTCGGTAAGGGAGAGGGAATTTATTGAACGGGATATAAAATCTGCAGATACCGAATAATTCTATTTCTTCTTCTTAAAGATTCTGAACCCGCCAGACGCCTAAGGCAGGTTCAGAAAAAAAATCCCGCTTCGAAAATCTTCGAAACGAGATCTATTAGTTTGTATTTTGACTTCAGCTAATATGGAGTATAATCAAGAAAAACTCCCAGGAAGTAAAAACCACTTAAAATTCTTTATTAATGGCCATTCGCAATTTTCGGGAATAATCTTCTTCCAGCCAATCGCGGTAATTTTTAGTACTCTTGCTTATACAATAAGAATATTGCTTAATGCGGGAACTAATATCATCTTTAAGCTCTTTTGCAAGGATTCTTGCATCAAAAACATCTTCAGAATTTTCTACGCACATTTTTACGTGTTGCTCCATAGACCATTCTAAAACCGCTTTGGATTTTAATCCTTTTTTAATCACTTTATCGTAAGCTTCTTCAACATCAAAATCTACATCTTCAGTATTAGAAAATTGTTCCCTAATTTCGGGAGGCATTACGTATTTAAACTCACGCTCAATTTCTTCGTCACTTAACAGATTTTCAAAATAGAAATCTGGTGCTCTAAAGATTTGTTTCCAGTCTACCGGAGAACTCCATTCGCCAAAACGGGCCAGGTTATTCCCTAAATCTATGACGTTAAATTCAGATTTTCCAGGTAAAACCCTGGAGCCACGACCAATCATTTGAAAATAAAGCGTTAAGGATTTTGTAGCACGATTCAATACAATAGTTTCTACCGTAGGTTCATCAAACCCGGTGGTAAGAATACTTACTGAAGTTACAATAGCATCAGGCGTATGCTTAAACCATTTTAAAATATCTCTTCTATCCTGTTTACTGGTAGTATTATCTAAATGCCGAATAGGTAAACCTGCATTTCTAAAAGTCTCATAAACTTCAATAGAAGTATTAATACCATTATTAAAAATAAGGGTTTTCTTTCCCTTAGAGCGTTCGTAATAAGCGGTAAGCAGTTTTTCCTGCATGGAAATATTAGAATATAACTCTTCTGAAGATTTTACGGTATAATCTCCATTCATTCCCACTTTTAAACTGGTAAGTCCTACGTTATAGCTATAGGTATTTGCACGTGCCAAAAAGCCTTTTTCAATAAGTGAACCTATAGAATCTCCTACAATGAGTTCACGGTAGTTATCCTTCATAGGTAATTTTATGTTAGAGCTTAGCGGCGTGGCCGTTACTCCAAGAATAAAACACTTCTCAAAGAATTTAAATAATTTCCGGAAAGAATTATAATGTGCCTCATCTATAATTACAAGCCCAATATCTTTAATTTCCAGCTTTTCATCGTGCAAGCGGTTATTTAAGGTTTCTACCATAGCCACAAAACACATATAGTCTTCCTGATCTGGTAATTCTTTAACCTTGGAATTTATAATTTTATTACGCACGCCAAACCCATCTAACATATTAGAGGTTTGCTTACACAATTCTATTCTATGAGTTAGAATAAGTACTTTCTTTTCGGTACGTTGTATATATTCACGCACCATTTGTGAAAAAATAACCGTTTTACCACCACCCGTAGGTAATTGGTAAAGCAGGTTATAATGTTCAGGATGCTTATCTATCACATTAAAGATCTTGTCTATATCTTTTTGTTGATAGTCATAAAGTTCCTTGTCAACTTTTTTGTCTTCTATTCCAAAGGTTTCCACCGCCATAATTTTTTTTCAGATCTGCAAGTTTGCAAAAATAGCTGATTTCTTAGGTTTAAAGAAATATTTACGACAGAAATACAATTTAATAATTAGGAAATGAGTAATTTTAGAATTCATTTTTTGTTCCCTCCCGAAGGTTTTATAAATCAAAACAATTGATTATGAATCAAAAAGGAAAGGGCAATGCATTGGGATTAAAAACCATTGAAAACAGTATTCTTTTCAAAGATTTTGATAAAGAATCTTTGCTGTTGATTGCTTCCCAGTTTATTATAGAAAAATGGCCTGCCCATACCTGCAGTAGCTGTTATCAATTAAGGCATAAATTTCATATTATTATTTCGGGCCGTTTAAAAGTTTTTAAAACAGACAAAAGGACGGGACGGGAATTTACTTTGTTTTTACTCAGAAAAAATGACTTCTTTGATGTTATAACTTTAATTGAAGATTGCTCTCATAAATTATATTATGAGTCTTTGGAAGATGTTAAAATGTTATCTACACCTATATTAATTGTACGCCGGTGGTTAATTAAATATCCTATATTAAACCAAAGATTGCTCCCTTATTTAGGAAAACAACTTTTAAATATAGAAGAGTATGCCGTTAATCACACTCTTCTGGAAATTCCTGCTCGCCTGGCCAGTCTAATTTTAAAGAATATAAATCAGGAGTCAAAAAAGCTGGAATTTATTAATGACCTCTCTAATGAAGAAATTGCCAATTTAATAGGATCTACCCGCGCTGTAGTAAACAGGCATTTCCAGGAATTTAAGCATGAAGGAATATTGAAATTAGGGCGAAAAAAAATGGAAGTTATAAATTTAACCCTACTTATAAAGAAAGCGACCAACCAGTAAAAATTTATTGAATTAAAATTTTTTAAATATTATATTAGTGATACTTAAGTAGTTTTACTTCAAGTAATACTCGATTAACTTTAGAGAACAATTATTTATTAATCTCTAAATTAAATTATTATGAGAAAGTTAATCTTAAGCTTACTTTGTATTGCCTTTTTAGGGATGGCATATTCACAGAATGTAATTAAGCTAGACGAATTAAAAATGGACTTAAATCCAAAATCCCTTGAAATTGAAGAGTCTTCCAATTCATTAACCTATAATGTGAGTGAAGATTATATAGGCCAATTTCATTCCAACCCAATGAAATATGCCAGGCAAAATTTTAGCATTATGGACTTTATTACTGCCAACCGTGATAAAGAATACGATACTTATCAGGTTACTTTTATTACCAATAAAGGGAATTTAAAAGTTAATTATAATAACCTGGGAGAAATTATTTCCAGTAGCCAAAAATTTATCGATATAAATTTACCTTATAATTCTTTGATAAGTGTTTTAAAGGCTAACAAGGGTTATAGCATTGTTGGTACAAAACATTTAGCATTCTCCAGGGCTGGAGGGGAAATTAATAAGGAGTTTTACAAGGTGAAGCTTGAAAATGGTAAGAAAAGCAAGACTGTAAAGATGAATATTAACAGAGACGCATCAGGCGTGGCAGTGGCAACAATTGTTGAATAACCCAATTTTTAATTTATACTCCGGAAATTAAACCATTCAACTTCCGGAGTAATTTTTTATTCAAAAAGATTAGAAGACAAATACCGGTCTCCCCTATCGCAAATTATACTCACCACAATCCCTTCTTCCAACTCATTGCATAATCTAATTGCTGCAGCTGCAGCACCTCCACTGCTCATTCCGGCAAAAATTCCTTCTTCAACAGCGAGTTTTTTAGTCATTGTCACGGCTTCCTCTTCACTTACTTCCAAAATTCGATCAACTCTCTCTGGTTTAAAAATCTTTGGTAAATAAGCTTCAGGCCATTTTCTAATTCCGGGGATACGGGAATCGTCGGTGGGTTGAACTCCTACAATTTGAATGTCTTTGTTTTTTTCTTTTAGATAGGTAGATGTTCCCATTATGGTACCCGTGGTTCCCATTGAGGATACGAAGTGGGTGATTTTATGTTTGGTGTCGTTCCAAATTTCAGGTCCTGTAGTATTATAATGCGCCTGCCAGTTATCGTTATTACTAAACTGGTT
>NZ_CAXAVR010000064.1:0-15328 GCF_963972535.1 uncultured Salegentibacter sp. | reverse complement strand
CCTATGCTTCAAAATAACATATTGAAAATCTGTAACCGCTTCCCGGGAAGTATGTCCAGTATTTCCATTTCTAACAATAGGATTGGCCAGAGTTTTTGCCCGACTGGAAAATTTTGAAAGTTCGTCTCCGGCAAACAGGAGCATATATTCAGATTTGGATTCATCAAGATTAGTAGAATCCAATTTATAAGTAAGTTTATAGGTCACTTTGTACTCAAACTTATCTGATAGCTTTTGAGCACTGCAAATTATGGTAAACAATATAAGTAGAAATGTCAAGTAGGCTTTTTTCATAATTTCAGTTATTCCAGTTCTATGGGGTTATTTTTCTTCTTAAATTCCTCGCGATGTTCCCTTAATAATTTCTCTTTTTGACCGGGCTGAAAACCCATTGTAATACCAGAACTTTCCATTTTTATAAAGGGATTCTCAGCATACTCCTTTTTTATTTGCAGGAATCGTTCTCTACTAACCTCCAGATAATTTTCTGGATCAAACTCCATCGAAATTTCATCGTTCAATTCTTTAAAACCGTTGAGTTTAAAAGTGTAATAATCTTTATCATCTGAAATTTCCAGGATCAGGCCCGGTAAGCCTCGAAATTTATATGGCCCTTCTGAAATAGGTATCTCAGTAGTAAACCATGCGGTATAATTTCTTCCGGAAAAACTTGCTTTTGCCTTCTGTGCCACAAAACCGGCTACTTCTTTAGTTTCGGGCAAAATTTCCCAATTCAAATCATCAATATCCTGTACATACCGGTAATTATCCTTGACAATTTTCTCTGTAAAAGAAACCTTTGCTGAGTTCTGCCTCTTAAAAATATAAAAGTTTAATGCCGACATTGGCATTTTGGATCTCATTTCATTAAAACTTTGTTGGGTTCGTTCGCGATCTTTATACGCCTCTTTTATAGAATCTGCTATGTATTGACCTTCGCTAGAAAATCGCGAAATCTTATCACCAATAAACAATACCATAGTTTCATTCTGGATAGACTCAGTATCTGTTGAATCTATCTGCCAGGTAAGGTCGTAAGTAGCTTTGTATTTAAATTTATCTGTTAATTCCTGGGCAGGAACGAGCGAGCTTATTAATAGAAATATAAAGGGAATATAAAAGTGTTTCATAAATTAAATTTTAATCCAGTTCTATGGGGTTATTTCTCTTTTCAAGCTTTTCTTTGTTTTCGCGCAAAAGTTTTTCTTTTTCGCCGGCTTTAAATCCAAAAGTTATATTTTTTTCGGGAGTATTATTTCGTTCTACAACTGCGAATGGATCTAGCTTATATTCCTTAATACTTTCTAAAATTTCCTTTTTATCACTTTTTATAAAATGAGAAACTTTAAGCTCTACGCTAGCAGGATTTTTGAACTTTTCGAAACTTTTTAGTTTATAATTATAATGATTTTGAATGTCGCTAATTTCAAGAATAAGGCCCGGCAATCCGTTAAACTTGTAAGGTCCTTCTGAAATAGGAATTTCTGAAGTAAACCAGGCGATATAATTTCTTCCGGAAAAAGTGGTAGTCGCCTTTTGTGCCTGATAGCCTTTTATCAGCTTATTTTCCGGCAAAATCTCCCAACTAAATTGGTTCAGGTCTTCTTCGTACCTCAGGTTATCCCTAAGAATTTTATAGGAGTAAGATATTTTTTCTTCCGGAAAACCTTTGTAAATCACCGATTCAAACTCGGTTTTAGTTCTTTTAGCACGCTCTTCAAAATCCATACTTCCAATATCTCTTCCCTGTAAATTCATTTTCAAAGAATCACTCATCGTCCGCCCCCGGCTGGCAAAAATTGAAACCTTATTGCCCAGAAATAAATTAAAATCTTCGGTTTTCAATTTATTAATATCCGTAGAATCGGGAGCATAAGTTAACTCGTAAATAGCTTTGTATTTAATTTGATCTTCTATCTCTTTGTTCTGTGCAAAAGCGGAAGAAAAAACAAGGCTGAAAATAATCAAAAGGAAAGTCTGCATTAGTGATGATATATTAAGAATTAGATTGATATGATGAATAATTGTTCAATATTAAGAATATATTTATCCTAATAAAAATTTTAACTAAATAAATAGTAGTTAAACTAAAAAAAAAGTTGAATGCATATTTAAAGAATTATCTGGCTCTATTAAATTTAATATCTTGGTAGATCCTTGAGAACCTTAACTAATGAATAAATTTATAAGAGCGCTAATTTTAATAGCGGGGCCATTATTATTTTTTATCCTTCAAATCATTGGGGCACCGCAATCTATGCCGCCGGCAGCTTTTGATATACTTTGTATTACCATTTGGATGGCGCTCTGGTGGGTTACAGAGGTAATCCCAATTTCGGTCACCGCTTTACTGCCCATTGTTATGTTCCCCTTAACCGGCGCTTTAGATATTGAAGCCACCACCGCTGCTTTTGGTCATAAATACGTGTTTTTATACCTGGGCGGATTTGTTCTCGCGGTAGCTATAGAAAAATGGGATTTACACCGAAGAATTGCGCTAAATATCATCAATCTTATTGGAAGCAAAATAAAATTTATAATCCTCGGCTTTATGATAGCCACCGCATTTCTTTCTATGTGGATCTCCAATACCGCAACTTCAGTTATGATGCTTCCAATTGGCACCGCAATAATAAGTCAGTTGAAAAACAATCCTTTTAGCAACGAAAATGAACCTTTGGTCTTTGGTAAAGCATTAATGCTCGCTATAGCCTATAGTGCTTCTATTGGTGGAATTGGAACGCTTATAGGAACACCACCAAATCTCGTTTTTGCCGGAATTGTTGAAGAATTGTACGGCATTGAGATCAGTTTTTTAAAATGGGCAATGTTAGGAATTCCTATCTCGGTTTTCTTGTTATTTATCTGTTGGAAATACTTAACCAGTTTTGCTTTTAAATTTGATAAAGCTGAATTCCCCGGCGGAAAAGCCGAAATTAATAAGCTACTGAAGTCTTTAGGAAAAATAAGCAAGCAGGAAAAAAGAGTGCTGGTAATTTTCTGTTGTACCGCTTTTCTCTGGATCACAAGATCTTTTTTAATCCAGCCTTTTCTACCTTTTATAGATGACACCATAATAGCAATTATTGCAGCAATCGCACTTTTTATCGTTCCCTCCGGAAAAGAAACAAAACCCTTATTGAACTGGGAAGAAGCGGTAAAAATTCCCTGGGGAATTATTCTACTTTTTGGCGGCGGAATGGCCCTTGCAAAAGGTTTTAGTGAAACAGGTTTAGCGGTTTGGATAGGCGAACAATTCACTTACTTACAAAACCTGCCTTTATTCCTATTAATATTAATTCTTGTCGCTGCCGTTAATTTTCTAACCGAAGTAACCTCTAATCTCGCCACCACGGCAATGCTACTTCCAATTTTAGCACCTATGGCTTTGGCAATGGGACTTCACCCTTACTTATTATTAATAAGCGCTACACTGGCCGCATCCTGCGCTTTTATGTTGCCGGTAGCAACACCACCAAATGCAGTGGTTTTTGGCTCCGGTTACCTTAATATTCCAGATATGATAAAAACAGGATTATGGATGAACCTGTTCTCCATTCTTTTAATAAGTATTTTGGTATATTTCTTTTTACCCAGCATCTGGGGTTTTAAAGTGAACGAGATTCCAGAAATTTTTGCATAAAAAAAACTTGTGACTGATCAAGGGGAAAACTTTTTTTAATCAACTTCCTTCTTTCTCGTTTTCAAAAAGTATTTAGGATTTACTCCATACTTTTCTTTAAAGATCTTAGAGAAATAACTCCTGTTATTTAAACCAATCGCGGTTACAATTTCAGAAATATTCTTTTCTGAAGTCATTAGCATTTCCTTGGCGGCTTCCAGCTTTTTATGCTGCATATATTTATTTACCGTAAGATCGTAAACATATTTAAAACCTTCTTGCAGTTTATTTACGTTTGTTCCCGCTTCTTTTGCCAGGGTTTCTACTGTTAAATTACTTCCTAAATCACCCTGAATGCGTTTTACCACATAATCTACCTTTTCAATGTCAGACTGTCTTAGTATCTGCGGAAGCTTATCGCCATCCTCATCATCTTCATACTGGGCAATTTGAATAACGAGCATTTGAAATGTTTTAGCTTCCAAATAAAGAGAACGTAAGAAACCGGTGAATTCCTTAGTATTAATTTCATTCATAATATCGGCAGCTTTTATACTATAGTTGCCCTGGTAGAAGAACTGCTTTTCGGCCACCGCATCCTGAAATAATCCTTTTAGTGTGGGTTCAAGATCTTTAAAATCGTAATTACGCCTATGGGCAAAAACAGATCTAATAATTTCAAGGCTGGAAATGTGAGTTGCCTCGTTGGCTTTAAAATACAGTACGTGCCCATTATACCCGCTACTGGATACAATTATATTTTGATAAGCTTTTATTTCATTTACTTTCTCAGCATCCTGAAAAGAATGACCAATTGATCCCGCTGAGCAAAAAATAAACTTTAAGGGATGCACCGTGTTTAAGGCAAAATGAATTTCCACATCTTCATAAAACTTGCAGTTGTAAGAAATGAAGCCCATCCCAGAGTCAAAACTAATTCCCCTAATATAGCCTTCGCCCACTTCTTTTGGCAATTCTATGGTGTATTCTCCACTTCCATTTTGAACTGGTGCATTAAGGTTTTCAGAAATATCCTGAATAATTTCATCTACTGGTAAAGTTTTTACATTTATCCTCATAAACTAAACGTGGGGAAGCCCCTTTATTTCGAATTTTAAAACTTAATATTAGTTTTATTTTAAATACAAACGAAGTGTTTTAACACTCGTTGAATTTCTGTAAAGTTAGAATATCCTTCGCAAATAGCAGTAAAAGCCATTAACAAATCGGTTTTAAGTTAATATTTACAGCTTTTGCGTCAAACACTTTGCTTAATTGCAAGCTCAAAATACGCAATTGCGCCCGATTTCACGTCATAAACCGTAACTTTTATCTTAAAAACGGCAAGCAAAACAAATTAACAATCAGATATTTACATATTATTAATCGCGCCCTCTCCTACCCTGGTTAGGTACCAAATATATCGAATACTATGGATATTATTTTTCTTCTTTTGGGCCTTGAAGCTTTGGCAATAATTATTGTTTCCACATTTTTTGTAAAAAAAATAATTAAAACACTAAGAAAGAAGTAGCTGCCAACTACCTTTTAAATTCTCAAATTTCAAAACTTCCCTTATTAAAACAAACATTCATTGGGTAAGTAAGTTTTAATGGATATTTTAGACAAAAAATGTATAAATTAAACTTGTCACAAAATGTCTAAGACTTACTATAATCCAGATGATTTAAGAAAATTCGGCGAAATAACCGAATGGAGTGAAGAATTAGGAAATAAATTTTTTGATTACTACGGAAAAGTTTTTGAGGAAGGAGCACTTTCTGCTAGAGAAAAGTCGCTTATCGCTCTTGCTGTTTCGCACGTTGTAAAATGCCCATATTGCATTGATGCCTATACTAAAGACGGCCTTCAAAGAGGAATTACCAAAGAAGAAATGATGGAAGCCGTACACGCCGGTGCCGCTATAGAAAGTGGAGCAACCCTGGTACATGGCGTACAAATGATGAATAAATATGATAAGTTGAGCATGTAAGCTATTATCTTACCGCTCAATCTCACAAATCATTATCTTCAAATAGCACTAAATGTAATTTTACATGGCTTTACTCAAATCCCTATCGGCTAGAAAAAACGATCTTTCTAAACCAGAGAACCAGCTTGCATTTTTGAGCAACGGAATTTTTAAAGAAGGAGAACTTCCCCTTTTTAAAGATAAAATTGCCAAAACCGGCAATTACCCGTTAAAACCTAAAAAACTGGAAATCCTTCAGCTTAACTTAGGCTATATGTGCAACCAGGTTTGTTCACACTGTCACGTAGACGCCGGTCCCGATCGCAAGGAAATTATGACCAAAGAAACCTTGCAGCAGTGCCTGGAGGTTATTAAAACCACTAAAGCCCATACCTTAGATCTCACCGGTGGTGCTCCGGAAATGAACCCCAATTTTAGATGGTTTGTAGAAGAAGCTTCTAAAGCAGGGATCAAAGATTTTATTGTTCGGTCTAATCTTACTATAATTCTGGCAAACAAAAAATACCACGACTTACCAGAATTCTTCAAAAAATATAATGTTCACGTAGTTTCCTCGCTTCCATTTTATAAAAAGGAAAAAACAGATAAACAGCGCGGAACTGGTGTTTTTGATAAATCTATCAAAGCTCTACAAATGCTTAACGCTGTGGGCTACGCACAGCCAGAAACAGAACTAAAATTGGATCTCGTATATAATCCATCAGGGGCCTTTCTACCTACCAATCAACAAGCACTGGAACAGGATTTTAAAACCGCACTTAAAGAAGATTTCAATATAGATTTTGATAACCTTTTTGCTATTACTAATCTTCCTATAAGCAGGTTTCTGGAATTTTTGATCGCTTCAGAGAATTATGAAGATTATATGTATGCGCTTGTAGAGGCTTACAATCCCGCCGCGGTAGAGAGTGTGATGTGCACCAATACCATTTCGGTAAGTTGGGATGGCTGGTTATACGACTGTGATTTTAATCAAATGTTAGAACTAAAAGTAGACAGCAAAGTGCAGCACATTAGCGATTACAACGAAGATTTGCTCAATAACCGGGAAATAAGAATTTCACAACATTGTTACGGCTGTACTGCAGGTGCTGGAAGTAGCTGCCAGGGAACAGTTGCATAATTTTCACTTCTTAAATTTTAAACTTTGAGCCTTAAACCTACCGAAGCTTTATTAATTATCTTTACCAGGAATCCAGAACCGGGAAAAGTAAAAACCAGGCTTGCCAAAGATGTTGGCGATATAATTGCTTTTAAAATTTATAATTTTTTGCTGGAACACACTGTTTCAGTTACTAGAAATCTTGCAGTTGGCAAAGAAGTATATTATTCTGAAGGAATTGCCCAAAACGATATTTGGGACCCTGAGATTTATGCTAAAAAACTTCAGCAGGGAGAAGGCCTTGGAGAAAGAATGAAGAACGCCTTTGAAGAAGGCTTTAAAAATGGCTACCAAAATATTATAATTATTGGCAGCGATCTTTACGATTTACAGCGGGAAGATCTGGAAAAAGCTTTTCAATTACTTCAGGAAAAAGATGCGGTAATTGGCCCGGCTACAGATGGCGGTTATTATTTATTGGGAATGAATCAATTGTTTCCAGAAGTATTTGAGGATAAAAAATGGGGAACCTCATCGGTTTTGGAGGATACTTTAAAGGATTTAAAAGGAAAAAATATCGGTTTGCTTGACGCCAGGAACGATGTAGATTATTATTCAGATATTAAAGATCATAAAGATTTTCAGCAATTTTTCAAAAATTAAAAAATGATTAAAGAAATACAGGAAACTACTAAATACCTGAAGGAAAAAGGATTTGAAAACCCTGAAATTGGAATAATCCTGGGCACCGGTTTAGGTCAGCTCTTAGACGAGATAAAAATAGAAATTGAGGTTAGTTACAATCATATTCCGCATTTTCCAACCGCAACGGTAGAATTCCATAAAGGGAAATTAATTTTTGGAGAACTGGAAGGAAAAAAAGTGATGGTCATGCAGGGGCGTTTCCATATGTATGAAGGCTACACGATGCAAGATGTTACTTTTCCTGTGCGCATTATGCACCAGCTTGGTATTAAAAAACTACTTGTTTCTAATGCTTCCGGATCGGTAAATTTGAAGTTCAAAAAAGGTGAACTTATGCTAATTGACGATCATATTAATTTGCTGGGAGATTCTCCTTTAGCCTTTAAAGGAGTTTCACAAATGGGCGAACGTTTTGTGGATATGAGTGCGCCTTACGATGCTGAAATGAATAAAGCATTTGAAATTATCGCTAAAAATGAAAGAATTACACTGCACAAAGGAGTCTACGCAGCACTTTTAGGTCCGCAATTAGAAACCCGTGCCGAATATAGAATGTTGCAGGTCTTGGGAGCAGATGCTGTGGGAATGAGTACCGTACCCGAAATTATTGTGGCCAATCATCTAAAACTACCGGTTTCGGCTATTTCTGTAATTACAGATGAAGGCGACCCAGATAACCTAGAACCGGTAAATATTAATGAAATTATTGCAATGGCCGAAAAAGCAGAACCAAATATGATTAAGCTTTTTAAGGAAGTAATAAAATCTGTTTAAGAACAGTTGCTTTGAACAAATTCAAAAGAAAAAATAAGAAATAATAACTTAATTTCGAAGAAGGCCCTGGAGCTTTTAAATCTCGATTATCGAGCACATATGGAACACATTGTTATTATAGGAAATGGAATTGCGGGAATTACCTGTGCGAGGCATATTAGGAAAAATTCCGATGCAAAAATTACTGTAATTTCTGCGGAAAGCGAATATTTCTTTTCCCGTACAGCCATTATGTATGTGTATATGGGCCATATGAAATGGAATCACCTAAAACCTTATGAAGACTGGTTTTGGGAGAAAAATAGAATTGAATTAAAAAAAGCCTGGGTTGATACCATAGATTTTGAAGAAAAAACATTGCATTTTTCTACAGAAGAAACAATGAACTACGATAAGTTGGTTTTGGCAACGGGTTCGGTTTATAATAAATTTGGTTGGGAAGGTCAGGATTTAGAGGGTGTGCAGGGCCTGGTTTCTAAACAGGATCTGGAACTACTGGAAGAAAACACCAAAAACTGTAAGAAAGCAGTAATTATTGGCGGCGGACTTATAGGCGTAGAACTCGCCGAAATGCTCAAAACCAGGAATATTGAACTCACTTTCTTAATTCGGGAAGAAGCTTTTTGGCATAATGTCTTGCCCATCCAGGATGCTAAAATGATCTCTAAACATATCAAATCCCACGGCGTAGATCTTAGAGAGAAAACAGAACTGGATAAGATTGTTGCGAATGAAAATGGAAGAGTTAAATCTATAATCACAAAATCCGGAGAAGAAATCGAATGCCAGTTATTGGGCCTTTGCACCGGAGTTAGACCAAATATAGATTTTCTTAAAAACTCTCCATTAGAAACAGATAGAGGAATTCTCGTTGATGAATATTTACAAACCAACATCAAAGATGTTTACGCTATTGGTGATTGCGTCCAAATAAAGCAACCTTTACCTCATCGTAAATCTATTGAAGCAGTTTGGTATGCCGGCCGTATGATGGGCGAAACTCTTGCACAAACCTTAACCGGTAATGCGATGAAATACAAACCGGGAAACTGGTTTAATTCGGCTAAATTCTTCGATATTGAATACCAAACTTACGGCAATGTTTCGGCAAAACCGGGCGATAACGAAATGCATTTTCACTGGCAGCATAAAGATAACACCAAAGCTATTACGATCGCCTTTGATGCAAATTCAAATAAATTCCTGGGAATAAACACTTTTGGAATTAGGATGCGCCACCAGGTTTTCGATCAATGGTTGAATGAAAATCACAAAATAGATCACGTTTTAGCCAATCTAAAACAAGCCAATTTTGATCCCGAATTTTATACTCGTTACGAGAAAGACATTTTTAAAAGTTTTAAAGAGAATCTACAGAAAGCATGAGTGAAATAGAACATAACATGTCTCTTACGGCCGAAGCACCGGCAAAACTTTCTACCACGCAAAGACTGGCCAGCGGTATTGGTTTGATCGGCCTTTTTATCTTAGTGCTTGCTGTCGCCAATGTAAATTTCCCCAATAAAACTTTATTCCTAAGTTTATCCTTAGGGCTTATTGCAGCTGGCACAATAATATTTGCGAACGATCTCTATCTAGGGAAACACGAAGGAATTAAAAATGATGGAGTTTGGTTTAAATCACTTAGCGGACGTGGGTTTTGGGCCTGGATCCTGGGCATTAGTCTCACCCTTTTTTATGTTGTGCTTTATTGGTATCCACAATATTTAGGTTTGAATGCTGATGGTGAAAATACCGGAATCATCTCACTTTTTGATCCGTTAAGCCAATTCATTAGCGGAAATCCTGCCAGCCAATGGTTTGTGTACGGCACACTTTACACGCTGGCTATTCTTATTTTCGGCTATAAATTTATTCTCAAATATCGTAATAATCGCTACGAGGTAATTCGCACATTTTCGGTGATGTTTTTTCAGTTAGGTTTTGCATTTCTACTTCCCGAAATTTTAATCCGGCTAAACCAACCTTACTATAATCCAGCTAATATTTGGCCGCTTAACTACGATTTGTTCACCGATTATAAGATCAACGAATTCCTTTCGGCAGGTAATGTCGGTGTAATTATGCTAGCTTTTGGTTTGATTTCCATCTTTGTAATCACCCCAATTTTAACATACAAATACGGTAAACGTTGGTATTGCAGCTGGGTTTGTGGCTGTGGCGGACTCGCAGAAACCGCCGGCGATCCTTATCGTCATCTTTCCAATAAATCTCAATATGCCTGGAAAATTGAACGCTGGGTGATTCATAGCGTTTTGGTTTTTGTTACCGTAATGACCATCGCGGTTTTATACTCATTTTTGGGCGACAGCGCCAATGATTTCTGGCTTACCAAAGATGTTTTCCTTTGGGGTTCGGCCGGATTTCTCACTTTACTTTTTGCCGTAATTATGATCTTTAAACGCAAAGAATTAGCGAAAGATGCTAAATATGGTGCTATTGGTTATTTGGTAGTGATTTTAGCAATTATTGGGATTAATTATTTTAGCGGAAATGGGAATATTTTCTTTTTTGGAGGCTATCAACTTAGGGAATGGTACGGTTTTTTAATTGGCGCCGCATTTTCTGGTGTAATCGGCGTAGGCTTTTATCCAATTTTCGGAAGTCGGGTTTGGTGCCGCTATGGTTGCCCAATGGCGGCGATCTTAGGAATGCAGCAACGACTTTTTTCAAGGTTTAGAATTACTACCAATGGCGGCCAGTGTATTTCTTGCGGAAATTGCTCTACCTACTGCGAAATGGGAATTGACGTTCGCGCTTATGCTCAAAAAGGTGAAAATATTGTGCGTTCCAGTTGTGTTGGCTGCGGAATTTGCTCGGCAGTTTGCCCAAGAGGCGTTTTAAAACTTGAAAATGACGATATGGACGGACGCATAAATTCGGAAGAAGTGCTGTTGGGAAATGATCTAGATCTAATGGATTTAGTAAACCAGAAATCGAAGTAAATGCCGAAAAAAAATCAGGAATCTGAGAGGAAAACTCCGACCAATGACTCAGAAAAATATTCTGCCAATAAAAAGAATTTTCGTGATATAAAACCCTCTGGAGGGATTAAGGTTATTATTCCGGCTTATAACGAAGAAGATTCCATAGCTAAAGTCATTGTAGAAATTCCGGAAATTGTTCAGGAAATAATTGTAGTAAGCAACAATTCTACCGATGCTACCGAGGAAAATGCTAAAAACGCCGGTGCCACGGTACTTCAGGAAAAGCGAAAAGGTTATGGTTATGCCTGTTTAAAGGGAATGGATTATATTTCAAAACAAGAAAATAAACCCGACATTATTATTTTCCTTGATGGCGATTACAGTGATTTCCCAGCCGAATTAACTAAAATTATCGCACCAATTATTAAGGAAAATAAAGACCTGGTTATTGGTTCCCGGGTTAAAAGATGGCGTGAAAAAGGCTCGATGACTTTTCCGCAGATATTTGGAAACTGGCTGGCGACTTCCCTAATGAAATTATTCTTCAACGCCCGCTTTACCGATCTGGGTCCTTTTAGAGCAATTAAATACGATAAGTTGCTTGAACTTGAAATGCAGGATAAAACTTACGGTTGGACAGTAGAAATGCAATTAAAAGCCTTAAAAAAAGGATTTTCTTACACCGAAGTTCCCGTCCACTATAAAAACAGGATTGGCACTTCAAAAGTTTCAGGCACCGTGAAAGGTGCTATCTTTGCAGGAATCAAAATCCTGGGTTGGATCTTTAAATACAGTTTTAAGTAATGGATTTAGCCATTATCATCATATATACCCTTGCCCTGCTGCTTATTTTCTTCTACAGTATCTCGCAGTTCCATTTATTATTGAATTACCTAAAAGCCAAAAAACAGGTAGATGCTTCGGAAAAATTTGATTTAAAAAATCCTGCGGAAACACCTTTCATTACTATTCAACTCCCACTCTACAACGAACTTTATGTAGTGGAACGCCTGCTGAAAAATATTGCGAAAATTGATTATCGTCGTGAAAAATTAGAGATCCAGGTTTTAGATGATTCTACCGATGAATCGGTTAAAAAAATTGAATCATTGGTTTCAGAGCTTCAAAAAACCGGACTCGACATCCAGCATATTACCCGAAAAGACCGAAGCGGATTTAAAGCCGGTGCTTTAAAAGAAGGTTTAAAGATTGCTAAAGGAGAGTTTATCGCCATTTTCGATTCCGATTTTATGCCGAAAAAAGACTGGTTGTTACAAACCGTGCCCTATTTCAAAAATCCTGAAATTGGAGTGGTGCAAACTCGATGGGGACATATTAATCGGGACTATTCCCTACTTACTAAAATTCAGGCATTCGCTTTAGATTTTCATTTTATCCTGGAACAAACCGGCCGTAATTTTGGACGGCATTTTATCAACTTTAACGGGACAGCAGGAATATGGAGGAAAGAATGTATTTTGGATGCGGGAAATTGGAGCGGAGACACCTTAACCGAAGACCTTGACTTAAGCTACCGCGCACAACTTAAGAACTGGAAGTTTAAGTACCTGGAAGATGTGGAAACTCCAGCCGAATTGCCAGTGGCGATAAGCGCAGCGCGTTCGCAACAATTTCGCTGGAATAAAGGTGCTGCAGAGAATTTTAAAAAGAATTTCAAGAAGTTACTTAAAGACAAATCGGTTCCATTTGGCACTAAGTTTCACGCCTTTTTCCATCTTCTAAATTCCAGTATGTTCTTAATCATCCTGGTGTTGGCAGTTTTAAGTATTCCGGTATTATTTATTAAAAACAACAATCCGCAGTTCAGCTGGTATTTTAATTTGGTGGCTTTCTTTTTAGTAAGCACCGTGATTTTCTTTCTTTGCTATTATGCTGCTTATGCGAGAATTCACGGGAAGAGTTTTAAAAGCTTTTTAAAATTTATAGGCATGTTTTTCACTTTCTTTTCGGTAGCGATGGGATTTTCGGTTCATAATTCCCTGGCGGTTTTGGAAGGTCATCTGGGGAAAAAATCGGCTTTTATTAGAACTCCAAAATTCAATGTAAGTTCCCTAAACGATTCCTGGAAAAAGAATATTTATATTCAGCAGAAATTTTCCTTAAGCATTGGGGTTGAATTTGCTTTATGGCTGTATTTTGGTTTCGGACTCTATAGCGCTTTTATGCTGAACGATTTTAGCCTCGCCATTTTCCACTTGATGCTGTTTATAGGCTTTGGGTTTGTTGTTTTTAGATCGGTTAGAATATAGTAGGATGAATCACAAGCCGTCCTTGCGTCATTACGAACGAAGTGAAGTAATCTCTTCATTATTACTACAAATACAGATTGCTTCGTCCCTCGCAATGACAACTAATTTTTAATAATAATATGCTGTGCTGGATTTCCTTAAAAATCATAAGTTTTCCATTCTCCTAATCTTAACAGGAATTGCTTTTTATTGGTCTTTCGCTTACGATCTAAACCGCACTGATTTCACAAAACTGATCAGTCTTTATACCGGTTTATTTTTTATCAGTTTTAAGCTTCTTCAATTAGAAAAAAACAATTTCTGGTTGTTAGCTGGAATTGCAGTTTTATTCCGACTCGTTTTTATTGTGGCCACGCCAAACCTTTCGCAAGATTTTTACCGTTTTATCTGGGATGGAAAATTGATTCTGGACGGAATAAATCCTTATTTATCGGTGCCGAATGATTTAAAAGAGATTTCAACTTCTCTCGAATTCACACAGCAAAAACTAATACAGGGAATGGGAAGTTTAAGTGCGGGAAACTACACCAGTTATCCGCCGGTAAATCAACTGCTGTTTGCAATTTCAGCATTTTTAGGAGGAAAGAGTATTTTGGGTTCTGTGATCACGATGCGATTTTTTCTCATTTTAGCCGATCTGGGCACGCTATATTTCGGCCGAAAATTACTGCTGAAATTAAAACTACCCACTCACAAGGTCTTCTGGTTTATTTTGAATCCTTTTATAATCATAGAACTCACCGGAAATTTTCATTTTGAAGGCGCAATGCTGTTCTTCTTAACCTGGTCTATTTATTTATTACATCAGAAAAAATGGATTTGGAGTGCGGTACTACTTGGAATATCAGTTTCGGTAAAATTGTTGCCACTATTGTTCTTACCGCTTTTATGGAATTATTTCTTAAAGAAAAGAAACTTTAAAAACCTACCCGACAATGCACTGATTAGAAACAAAATAAGACAAGTTAGGGAGCTAAATTCTCAGCAGTTATTGATATATTATCTAATTGCGGGAACCACTATTTTAATTAGTTTTCTACCTTTTCTTTCTTCGGAATTTATCTCCAATTTTTCAGCAAGTATTGCGCTATGGTTTCAGAAATTCGAGTTTAATGCGGGTATTTATTATATAATTAGATGGATTGGATTTCAGCTAAAAGGCTACAATATTATTGGCACAGCCGGGAAAATCCTACCTCTAATTGTAATTTTAATTCTAGCAGGACTGGCCGTTTTCAGAAGAAATAATTCAACCGAAAAGCTAATTCATACTATGCTTCTGGGAGTCTCGGTTTACTTTTTTCTTTCAACAACCGTACATCCCTGGTATATTGCCACCCCACTTTTGCTTTCGGTTTTTACGAAATTCAGGTTTGCACTGGTATGGTCGTTTTTGGTAATGCTAAGTTATTCGGCTTATACCGGTAACGGATTTCAGGAAAATTACTGGTTAATTGCGGTTGAATATATTCTTGTTATAGGAATCTTCCTAATAGAAATTTTTAAACCGAAATTACTCACCAGACTTCCGTATTATAAATAAATTCCTGATATAAACAATTCCCCCAAAAAAGTGGGCGGCAATTAAAACCGGGTCATCCCGAAAAATGCCGTAGGTAAAAATAAGAATGGATCCCACGAGGCTAATAATCCAGAATTTGAGAGGCAGATCTGATTCCTGGTTTCTTTCGGCATGAATCCATTGATAAATAAAACGCGAAGTATAAATAAGTTGCCCCACAATTCCAAGAGCAATAAGCCACATGGAAATATTGTCGCCTTTAATAAGATCTTCCCAGTCTAACTGCCCAAATAAGCCAATATATAATGCGATTAGAATTGGCAAAACTATGACATATACCTTGAACATTATGCCAGATTCTCCCCATTTACCCTGTAACTGAAGGTTTCTAA
>NZ_CAXAVR010000063.1:0-15366 GCF_963972535.1 uncultured Salegentibacter sp. | reverse complement strand
TAGATTATCAGTAATTTCAAAGAACATTTAAAAATTTTTAATGGACACTAATGTTTTACTATTTAAAATAATCGTAATAACCTTTCAGGTTTTCTTTGATACCCGCTGTTATTTTAGCTCCTTCTTCTGTAGAGGAAACTTCTCCCAGGGCCGCGATTTTCTCGATAAGCGGATGCAGGAAAACGTGCAGGTTATCGTGAGAAGGTCCTGTCATGGTACATTTTTTAATTACATAATTGTTTTCCTCATTTAATTCTGAAGCCAGGCTGTGATAGTCTTCCACGCTTGTGGGATCACTGGCTTCTACCAATTTCAGCATTTTTTCCACCCCTTCGTTGGTTTCTAAATTAGCTTCCCATTTAGCACCGCTGTTGAGTTCAATCTCGTTTATCCAAGCGTTGTTATATACTGTCGAACTTTCAAATTCTTTAACGGTGTCTTCTGTATGATTTTGAACCGCCTTGGTAGTTTCTGAAGTATCGTTGTTTTTAGTTTTGTTGTCTTTACAGCCTATCATTAAGGCTGAAAGAATTAGCGTTGTTAAAATTGTTTTATTCATGTTTTTGATTTGAACTTATTGTTATTTTTTATTGAATATTTACTCCAAATAAATATCCGATCAATGCTGTGATTCCCATAGCGATTGTTCCCCATAGGGTAATTCTTATAATTGCTTTCCACCTACTGGAACCACCCGTTTTTGCCGATACCATTCCTAAAATTATCAGGAAAAAAATAGCCGAGGCATATAAACTGTATTCCATACTTTTTAAAGGCACAAATAAGGTTACCATAAATGGAAGGGCACCCCCGGCGACGAAGGATGCACCAGAAGCCAGTGCTGCCTGTATGGGTTTTGCTTCGCTCATTTCATTAATTCCCAACTCATCCCTCACGTGTGCTGCCAGCGCATCTTTTTCGGTAAATTCTTTGGCCACCGTAAGAGCGGTTTCTTTTTTAAGCCCTCTTTTCTCATAGATTTCCGCCAACCGATACAATTCTATTTCGGGCATTTCTTCCAATTCTAATCGTTCCCGTTCTATATCGGCTTTTTCGAGATCGGTTTGAGAACTTACCGAAACGTATTCCCCTGCCGCCATAGATAATGCGCCGGCGGTTAAACCGGCAAGGGTGGCCAGTACAACTGGATCCCTCAAATCACTAGCAGCAGCTACCCCTATGGCGATACTGGCGGTCGATAAAATCCCGTCGTTCGCGCCAAGAACAGCCGCTCTCAACCAATTGCTCCGGTGTATATAATGATTGTCTAAATAATCGTCTAAATTGTTTGTATCTGTTTCCATATTTTTTATTTTTTTCCACCCACCACCTACTCAGAAATCCACATTTCTGCCGGCATTCCTATTTTAAGGCTGCCGTCGTTTTTAACTTTTATGGTAACCGCATATACAAGGTTTGCGCGTTCTTCTTTTGTTTGAATGATTTTAGGGGTGAATTCTGCCGTATCTGAAATCCAATCAATTTTACCTGGATAGGACTTTAAGTCTTCACCATCATCAATTTTTACGGTAACTTCCTGACCAATTTTGATGCTGGCCAATTGCGGCTGACTTACATAGACGCGCAGCGTCATAAAATTTAAATCGGCAATTTTGTAAAGCGGTCTTCCAAAGGAAACAATCTCACTCGGTTCGGTATATTGGGTCAACACCGTACCGTTCACCGGATTTTCTATTTTGCATTTTTCAATCTGGTCGTTGATCTGCGCTATTTTGGCGTCGATGGCTTTCACCTCGTTTACAATAGGCGAATTTTGCGTTTCCACGTTTTGTATTTGCTTTTTAAGCACATCTACCTGACTATTGGCTTGATCTAATTGACGTTGGGTAGCGGCACTTTCATCAAACATATTTTTAACCCGTTCTTGCTCGGTTTTTGCTGTTCGTAATTGCTCTTGAAGTACGCTTACTTGAGACCAAACCCCACCAGATTTTGATGCAACCGTTTCTTTTGAAGCCAGCAATTGTTGTTTGTTTAAATAATGCTGAAGCGTATCTACCAAACCAACAAGCATCTCTTTTTCCAAAACATGACCTTCATCTACCTTTAAAAATTGGAGTTTTCCGTTTGCTTCCGCAGAAACCGTGATTTCAGTAGCTTCAAAATTGCCGTAACCATCGGCTTTTTCAGTATCTGAACAGGAAATCAGTACACTAAAAACACTTGCTGCAATTATTATTTTTATACTTCTCATTTTTCTTTTTAATTTAAATCCCCTTTTATGACCTTGTAATTCGCTTTTGCGAGCAATAACTGCACTTCGTGTAAATCCTGGTTAATCTCTGCTTCATAAAGATTGTTCAATTCGGTTATATATTCCGAAGAAGTAATCGCTCCATTTTGAAATTGTACGGTAGTGGCATCCAACACTTTTTTACGCATTTCTATAATGCCGGAGTCGCTTTGCAGCAATTCTTGGTATTTATTAATCTCGCTCATAGCTTCCTTAACTTCAATGTTATTGTTCAACTCAAAGGTTTCTTTTTCGGTTGCTACCATTTCTTTTGAAATATCAACCGCTTTTTTCTGTTGTTTTATCTTTCCCCAATCAAAGATGTTCCAGTTCAGTTTTAAACCCACCATATAAAAATCCTCAAACGAGTTTTCCAATATATTGAGACCCGGGTTGCCGTAACCGGCCTGGGCAAATCCCAACAGTTTGGGGTAATTGGCTTTTTCAAGCACTGATTTTGAGGTTTCCAACTGCTGCTGTTGCAGTTCAAAAAGTTTTACTTCCGGTCGAGCCGGATTATTAGCAGCGTTGATAAATACATTTGGTTTAACCAAAATTGTACGTGAGTTTAAATTGGTTGCCAGAAGTTGAGACAAATGTTTCAGGGCTTTTTTTTTGGCAAAATCTGCTTCGGTAACTTGTTGTTCCAATTGTAATATTTCAGCTTGCAAAACCTGTTGCGAAGAAGCCAAAACAGCTCCATATTTTACGCCGCTTTCCGCTTCTTTAACACGTGATTCCAGTTGTTTCCGCTTAGATTGCAATAAGTTTATCTGTTCCTGAAACAACAAAACGTTGAAATAATTTTGATTGATACGCCATTTTAATCCGTATAAATTAACCGCAACTTCTTGTTGAAGGGTTTTCATTTCGGCATTTTTTAAATTGGCTCTTGCCGAAATGCTTCCGCCGTTATAGATAAGTTGGTTCGCATCCAGTGTGGCACGGTATTGATCTTTATTTGGTGTTTCAAAATTTGCATTTGGAATATCACCGGGAAATTCAATTACCTCTGACTGGTAAGTAGCCTGGGCATTGATATCCAATTTG
Organism: uncultured Salegentibacter sp.; assembly: GCF_963972535.1. Taxonomy (NCBI): domain Bacteria; kingdom Pseudomonadati; phylum Bacteroidota; class Flavobacteriia; order Flavobacteriales; family Flavobacteriaceae; genus Salegentibacter; species uncultured Salegentibacter sp. The sequence continues at coordinate 12,062 of NZ_CAXAVR010000063.1, read as the reverse complement.
GGTAAACGGTCTTTTTTCAATACTTCTATATCGAAATTTGCTTTTTCTTCCAGCAAATTGGCATTAGAAGCCAGCGGATAGTTCTTTTCGACAAGCGCATAACATTCTTGTAAGCTCAATGTTTGCTGGGCAGAAGCCTTAAAAAACACAACACCAATTAGTATGAACACCAACTTCTTCATTGTTTACTTTTTAATGGAATTAATAATGAAAGCCGCAACTTCGGTTTTACGTCTTTCCATCATTTCTTCGAATTCACGACTATTTAATCCCACAAAAGCTTTTACCAGAGGTGTGGCAACAAAAGGAAAAATATTAAGCGACAGAATATGAATAAAAAGCTGTTTTCCGTCGGTAGGTTTTAAAATACCGGCTTCTACCTCTTTTTCTACCTGCGCATTGAATTTATCGAGCGATGGAAAAGAGCTGTTTTCCTGAATCTTTTCAATAAAACCAGGGTTTCGGTTTAATTCCTGAATGATAAAATTTGGGATATAGGGATGTTTGGAAATAAACGTAATATAGTTATGAGTAAAATTGGTGATTTTATCTTCTATAGAAGAATCGTCATTTAAAATAGCATCAAGTTGAGGTGCCAATAAAGAAAAAGCTTTCTTAAAAACCGCTTCAAACAGCGATTGTTTGCTGCGGTAGTAATAATGCAGCATCGCTTTGTTAATCCCCGCTTTATCGGCAATTTCCTGCATTCGCGCGCCGCTCATCCCTTTGGTTTGGAAGATATTTTCAGCAGCATCTAAAATTTGTTTCTCGGTATTTTCAGTCTTCTGTTTTGCCATTATTAACTTTTTGGTTTAACCATTTGGTTAACAAAGATAGAAAAAATTTTCTACCCCAGAAGTTTCTGTTGTACATTATGAAAATTTTAAGAGTTCCTCTGTTCTTTATGTTGAAAGTCCTTTTGATTAATTTCAAACATACTACGCTAACCTCCTTTCCTACCGTATTGTTTTTCCATCTTTAAAAATAGTTTATGTAAAAATCTTCTGGCATCAAATAGTGTTTACGTCCGCTCACTAAAAAAATAAAATCCAGATTTGATCTCTATATTAATAGTAATATTCAAGACAAAACCTTATCGCTAATTTGTTATGTAACAAAAGTAGCTTCCAGTGTATAACTCTCAGCTTAATTTTGTCTTAGAAAATTGAAATAGCTCTTAAACTATTTCGCAACACCTGGAAAAGTTATACAAGGCATGATTTACAATTTCATAAATAAAGTAAAAGAAGGTTTTACAAGAATAATGGTGAAATCGAAACATAATTATCGTCCAGTTTATATAAAGCCGGAACCTGTTATGATAAAAAATAAACAAAATAACAATCCTTTAAATAACCACTTATGAAAACGATCTTAATCTTAGGAGCCGGAATGGGCGGAATCGTTACTGCCAGGGAATTAAGCAAACACAGCGGAAATGAAGAGGATATAAACCTGGTAAAAATTCTGGTATTCGAGAAAAAAGAAAGCAGTCTTTTATCCTCTTCCCTTCCCTGGGTAATGGTTGGACAAAGAAAGAAATCGGAAATAACAAAACCTGCAAAAAACATTGAAGCCTCGGGGCTTCAGGTCATACGGGGAGATATTGAAAGTATAGACGCTAAAAATATAAGTGTTAGCGTAAAAGGACAACAGTATCAGGGAGATTATATGGTGGTTTCCCTGGGCGTGGAACAAGCTGATATTTATAACCTGGATCAATTTGGTCATAATTTTTTCAGCCTAAAAGGCGCTGAAAATTTTTATTCAGAACTCAAGAGTTTCGAAGAAGGTGAGATTGCCATTTTGGTTTCTTCCCTGCCGTTTAAAAGTCCGGCAGCACCTTATGAAGCGGCGATGCTTATAGAAGATTTTGTAAGAAAAAACAATCTTAATAATACAAATGTATCATTATTTACCCCCGAAGCAGGCCCAATGGAATTTGCCGGTGCCGAAGCTTCTCTGGAATTAAGGAAACTCCTGGAAAAGAAAGGAATTAAGTACTACCCCCATCACGAATTAATTTCTGCTTCAGACAACAAACTGGAATTTAGCAACGGAAAAAATTATTCCTACAACCTACTGGCCTACACCCCAAAACATCAATTACCCGAAGTTATTAGAAAAAGTGAAATGGCAGGAAATTCAAACTGGATTAATGTTGATAATCAAACCTTAGAGTCCAAATTCGAGAATGTATATGCTATTGGTGATATCACCCACCTAAAAACTGAAGTAGGCACCATACTTCCTAAAATAGGCGTATTTGCTAAACAGCAGGGCAAAGTTGTAGCACATAATATTAGCAGGAAAATAGCGCACCAGGAACCGAATAAAACTTTTGTGCCCGAAGGAAAATATTTTATCGAATCTGGCGAAGGAAAAGCCAGTGAAAGTGGCGGAAACTTCTCAGCTGCCGAAGATAGTGAGATCATGATGAAGGATCCCGGTCAATGGAGCCATTTTTCTAAGTGGTGGGATGAAAAATTCTGGTTCTTTAAAAACTTTTAATCCGAAATATAAAAGCGAGATGATAAAAATCAAATATATAATAATGTTGCTAAGCTTACTTCCGGGACTGTGGTTACAAGCTCAGGAAGTAAGGCCAATTTCTAAAAATGAAGCTATAGAATTGGTGAAGCAAAATAACAGGGGAATAAAAATATCTCAACAAGAATTCCTGGAATCCCGGGGGGATTTTCGGCAAACCAATTCCATTTTTTTGCCAAACGTTGCGGTTTCACATTCGGGGATAACCACAACAAATCCTTTAATGGCCTTTGGTTCTAAATTAAATCAGGAAATATTAACAGAGCGGGATTTTGCGCCGGGACTATTAAACGATCCCGAAAGAATAAACAATTTTACCACTAAAATTGAAGTACAACAACCCCTCATTAATTTAGATGGAATTTATGAACGTAAGGCCGCTAAAACAAAGATGAATGCAAGCGCTTTGCAAACCGAGCGAACCACAGATTATATGGTTTTGGAGACTGAAAAAGCCTATATGGAACTTCAACTTGCCCACAAAGCAGTGGCCGTACTTGAAGATGCAAAAAAAGCAGCTCTTGCAAATCAGAAAACAGCCTCCGATAACTACGAGCAGGGTTTTATGCAAAAATCTGATTTGCTGGCTGTAAAAATAAGGCTTTCTGAAGTCAACAATCAATTGCAATACGCAAAAAGCAACGTGATTAACGCATCAGATTATATGGCCTATTTAGTCAACGAGCCGGTAAATACCATTTTTAAACCTACCGATTCCCTAAAAGTTGAGCTTCCTGAGCAAGGGGAAATGACCTCGGTGTCTTTGGAGCGTGCAGATATTCGAGCCATGAAATTGGCAACCGAAGCTTACGGGGATATGCTGCAGGCAAATAAAATGTCTTTTCTGCCGCGCTTAAATGCATTTGGCAGCTATGAACTTTATGACGATGAGATTTTCACGGGCAATGCCAGTGGATATCTTGCCGGAATACAGTTGCAATGGGATCTTTTTGAAGGTTACAAGCGCTTCGGAAAACTTCAGAAGAGCAAGGCAAGCCACGAGAAAGCCAGGTTGGAATACGAGTCTTACGTTTCCAAAAGTGAAATGGAAACCAACAGGGCGCGCCGGGCGGTAAATGATGCTGAAAATAAACTAAGCCTTACCCGTTTAGCTCTTGAACAAGCCGAAGAATCCTTGAGAATTAGAGCCAACAGATTTGAACAGGGTCTTGAAAAAACAAGTGATTTATTAGCAGCTGAAGCTCAATTTTCGCAGAAACAATTGGAATACGCACAAACAATTTTTGAATACAATTACGCACAGGCGCAATTAGAATTTTTAATAAAATAAACAGCTATTATATGAAAACTAAATTATATATCTCTGGACTCATCGCAGCTACAAGCCTGGTTTTTAGTTGTGGGGACGCACCAGAACAAAATACTGCCAAAAACACACCTGCGGTAGAAGTTAGTGTTGAAACGCCGTCAAAAGCAGATAAATCTTTCCAATCCTTTAGCGGAAAAATAGCAGCCGTTGAAAACGCCACCTTAAGCACTCGTAATATGGGTTATGTTACCAAGATAAATGCAAAAGTTGGCGATAAGGTAAAAAAAGGGGAATTGCTTATCGCCATTAATAATGCTGATTTACAGGCAAGACGTGCCCAGGTAAACGCCGGTATCACTGAAGCCACAGCAGCTTTTAATAATGCAGAAAGAGATTATGAGCGTTTTAAAGCATTGTTTAAAGAGAACAGCGCTACCCAAAAAGAGATGGATGATATTAGCGCAAGGTACGAAATGGCCAAAGCTCGTCTGGAGGCGGCCAGGCAGCAAAAAAATGAGGTCAATGCCCAATTTGCTTATTCCAACATTACAGCTCCTTTTAGCGGTGTAATTACAGCAAAAAATATAGAAGTTGGTGATATGGCAAATCCGGGAATGCCGCTGTTACGTATGGAAGTTCCCGATAAATTTGAGGTAAGGGCCAGCGTACCCGAAACTGAGATCGCTTCAGTAAAACAGGGAGCAGAAGTGGAAGTCCTGGTAAAATCCTCAGGAGAGAATCTTAAAGGAAAAGTTTCAGAAATAAGCACTTCTGCAAGTAATTCCGGAGGACAATACTTGGTAAAGATTGATTTAGAGGAAACAGCTGCTGCAGTGTACTCGGGCATGTATGCCAGCGTTCAGTTTCCCACTAATGCGGAACAAAGCAAAGATGTAGTTTTAATACCTGCTTCTGCCCTGGTTACCCGCGGCGACCTTCACGGTATTTATACACCAAGCCAACAGAATACAGCTATTTTAAGATGGATACGACTGGGCAGGCAGTTTGGTGATAAGGTTGAAGTGCTTTCCGGGCTTAATGCCGGGGAAACTTATATCACTACAGCCGAAGGAAAATTATATAACGGGGCCAAACTCGAAATTAAGTAAGCTTTTAGCCATAAAACTGTTAGAAAATGAAAGAAGGATTAGCAGGCAAAATTGCCAAAGGCTTTATGGATTCAAAACTTACGGTGTTACTAATGATCGTTTTTATGGTCATTGGGGTTTACAGTTCGTTTTTGATCCCCAGGGAAGAAGAGCCACAAATAGACGTGCCAATGGCCGACATCTTTGTTGGCTATCCCGGTGCAAGCCCAACAGAACTCGAATCGCGGGTTATAAAACCGCTGGAGAAAATGGTTTCCAATATTCCCGGGGTAGATTATATCTATTCCACTTCCATGAAAGAACAGGGAATGGTAACCGTACAATTCCTGGTGGGTGAAGATATTGAACGCTCCTATGTGAAGCTTTATAATGAACTTATGAAGCATATGGACCAAATGCCCGAAGGCACTACAATGCCGTTGGTAAAAACCCGTGCCATAGACGATGTGCCGGTACTTGGTTTAACCTTGTGGAGTGAAAATTATGACGACTACCAACTTAGAAAAATAGCCAACGAACTCACTCACGAGATCGATAAGGTGCCCGATGTTTCTATTACCCATAAAATTGGTGGGCGCAGCAAACAGGTGCGCGTGGTGCTGGACAAGGAAAAAATGGCCACGAGCGGAGTAGATTTCCTTGGTGTTTCAGAAAAAATTAAGGCCAGTAACCAGCAACTTTCCTCAGGCAGCTTTAACCGGAATGACACCGAGTTCTTGGTAAGCACCGGTAGTTTTTTGGAATCTGCCGAAGATGTGGAAAACCTTATTATCGGGACCCAACAGCAACAACCTGTTTATTTATACCAAATAGCAGAAGTGATTGAAGGACCGGAATTGCCGAAGGAATATGTTTCTTTTGGTTATGGACAGGCTTCTGAAGCCGCAGCCAATTTTTCTTCGGAATATCCCGCGGTTACGATTTCTGTAGCTAAAATAAAAGGAGCAGATGCGATGAAAATAGCCGATGTTATTATTGATAAGGTAGCGCATCTAAAAACAAACCTAATCCCAGACGATGTTCACGTAGAAATTACACGGAATTATGGGGAAACAGCTTCTCAAAAGGTGGGTGAATTGCTGCTGCATTTAATTGGTGCAATTATCGCGGTTACCCTGGTTGTAATGCTGGCCATGGGCTGGCGTGGTGGACTTGTGGTTTTCCTTTCGGTGCCTGTAACTTTCGCTCTTACGCTGTTAAGCTATTATTTGCTGGATTATACCCTTAACCGAATTACCCTTTTCGCGCTCGTATTTGTAACCGGTATCGTGGTGGATGATTCTATTATTATTGCGGAAAATATGCATCGGCATTTTAAAATGAAAAGACTGCCGTTTAAGCAGGCGGCTCTATATGCTATTAATGAAGTGGGAAACCCAACCATACTGGCAACTTTTACAGTTATAGCCTCGGTATTGCCAATGGCTTTTGTAAGCGGATTGATGGGGCCTTATATGAGTCCTATGCCAATTGGAGCTTCCATAGCCATGATTCTTTCTCTTTTTGTGGCCCTTACCATTACACCTTATTTAGGGCTTATTTTCTTAAGGGAAAGAGCCGGCAAAAAAGAAGAACGAGAATCTGCGCAACAAATAGAAGACACCAGAATTTTCAAGGTTTATAACAAGCTGGAAAGACCGCTTATTGAAAACAAGAGCATTAGATGGATCTTCCTGGGAACCACCATAGTATTATTACTTGGTTCTGTAGCCTTGTTCTTTACGAAATCTGTAGCTGTAAAAATGCTGCCATTTGATAATAAAAATGAATTCCAGGTGGTAATAGATATGCCCGAGGGCACAACCCTGGAACGTACCGCAACGGTATCGAGAGAAATTGGTCAATACCTTTCACAAAGACCGGAAGTGGTAAACTATCAGAGTTACGTGGGTACTTCGGCGCCAATAACCTTTAACGGACTTGTACGGCATTATGATTTGAGGGGCGCAAGCAATACCGCAGATATTCAGGTAAATCTAAAAGATAAGGGCGAAAGAAGTGAGCAAAGCCACGACATTGCAAAATTGTTACGACCTGATATTCAGCAAATCGCAGAAAAATTTAATGCCAATGTAAAAATCGTGGAAGTTCCGCCGGGACCACCCGTGATGTCCACCATTGTTGCTGAAGTTTATGGGCCCGATTATGATAAACAAATAGAAATTGCCAATGAGATTCAAAATATCCTTAATGAAACACCCGATGTGGTAGATGTAGATTGGATGGTTGAAGCCGATCAAACTGAATTTCATTTTGAGATCGACAAGGAAAAAGCAATGCGCTATGGGATCGCGCCACAACAAATTGTGTATACCATGAATGCTGCTTTGGGAGAAAGGGCTATTGCACACCTTTATGATGAAGAAGCTACACAACGGGTAGAGATTATTCTTGCCCTGAACGAAAAAGAAAAGTCCAGTCCTGTAGATATTTCCCAGATACAGTTAGTGAGCCAAACCGGACAGATGGTGAGTGTGGCCGATCTTGTGAAAATTGAAGAACAAGTTAAGGAGAACAGCATTTTTAGAAAAAACCAGAAACGCGTGGTTTATGTACTCGCCGATATGGCTGGAGAGCTGGAAAGTCCTGTTTATGCCATTTTGGGAATGGAAGAGAAATTAAAAGAAATCGATCTTCCTGCAGGTTACGAGCTGAATGAGCTTTATATAGAACAACCTCAAATGGAGGATGACTTTACCGTAAAATGGGACGGGGAATGGCAAATTACCCTGGAAGTGTTCAGGGATTTGGGAATCGCTTTTTTGGGTGTGATCTTTATCATTTACATTTTAATTGTAGGTTGGTTTCAGAACTATCGGGCTCCTTTCGTAATGATGGCGGCCATACCCCTTTCGCTGATTGGTATCGTCCTGGGGCATTGGATTATGGGTGCGTTCTTTACCGCCACTTCTTTTATCGGGATGATCGCCCTTGCGGGGATTATGGTAAGGAATTCGGTATTGCTTATTGACTTCGTAAACCTGCGGCTGGAAGATGGAATTCCATTAAAACAAGCTGTAATTGAGGCCGGCGCCGTACGTACCACGCCAATTCTCTTAACTGCGGGAACTGTTGTAATAGGAGCATTCGTCATCCTCTTTGACCCTATTTTCCAGGGGCTGGCAATCTCTCTTATGGGTGGCACCATTGTATCTACTGTGCTAACCCTGCTTGTAGTGCCGCTGGTGTATTATATGATAGAGCGGAAGAAATATGAAACGAAACAGGAAACAGCTGTTGGTGAAGAAAAGAAGCATGAGGAGATAAAATAAACGTTGTGGGTTGTCAATTTTGAGTTATCAGTTGTCGGTTATGAGTTTGAGTTCACGGTTTGAAATTTTGAACTTTAAACTTTAAAACCTGAACCTTGAACCTTAAACCTTAAACCTTAAACCTTAAATTTAAGATGATGAAGTTATTAATTGTAACAAGTGTGTCAGAATTTCAAAAAGAAATTCTGAACCTCTTTAAAAAAGCCAAAATCGAAGCCTTTAGCCGTTCAGAAATTGACGGGTATAAAAACACGAACCCGGTAATCGCCACAATGAGTTGGTTTCCAGGAGAAAAAGCAGGAAATGAATCGCTAATGTTTTTTTCTTTTACCAAAGAAGAAAAAATTGACCTGATGGCTACCTTGGTTTCAGAATTCAATAAAACCCTGGAAACCAATAATCCTATCAGGCTGGCGGTTGTCAATATTGAAAAATTTATTTAACCTAAAAATTAAAAAAGATGAAAAATAGAATCGTACGGGGAATTGCAGGAACTTTTGTACTTGTAAGCCTTCTTTTAGCCGTTTATCTGAATATCAACTGGCTGTGGTTTACCGCTTTCGTAGGCGCAAACCTTCTCCAGTCTTCACTTACCCATTGGTGTTTAATGGATAAAATCCTTGGAAAATTAGGTGTTTCAGATGAGATGAAACCGGGACAGAGCTGTTGATTTAGGTAAAAAATGAATTTTATAGCTCAAGTTTCAAAACACCATTGCGCTAAGGTCGCCCTATTCCTTTCACACATTCTTTAAAAATCAGTTTTATAGCCCGTGTTTCAGGTTCTTATGTAACCAAAGTAACTGTATGCGGCGGGCTTTAGTTTTAAGTTTGCAGTTACAAATATGATTATTCAAAAACTATTATTAATGAGTAACGAAAAACTTAAAATTGGTGAAGGCACTGTCGTAGATGTACGCACGCCTGCTGAATTTATGGGTGGATGTGTGGCCGGAGCGGTGAATATTCCGCTTAGCGAAATTCCGAATAGAATAGATGAACTTCAAAAAATGAAATCGCCTTTAATATTATGCTGTGCCTCCGGCAATAGAAGCGGCCAGGCCCAGGATTTTCTAAGCCGTGAGGGTGTGGACTGTTTTAATGGCGGTTCCTGGCTGGAAGTAAATAATTTAACCACACAACAATCTTAGTATGATTTCGAAACTTAAGGAGCTTTTAGGAATAAAACCAGCCCCAAATTACAATGCACTTTTAAAAGAAGGTGGTATAATTGTAGACGTGAGAAGTAAAGCAGAATTCGCAGACGGTCATATTAAAGGTTCAAAAAATATTCCTTTGCAAACACTTAACGGAAATCCCGATATAATTAAAGATAAAAGCAAGCCGGTAATTACCTGTTGCGCCTCGGGTATGCGCAGCGCTTCAGCCAAAAATATATTGAAATCGAAAGGATTCACACAAGTTTACAACGGAGGAGGCTGGGCTTCCCTGAATAACAAAATTTAATTAGAATATGCTGAACAAAATTGTTAATGGTTGGACGTGGATTAGGGCTGCCTATCTATTTATAGGAATGTGGGTAATTACACAAAGCGCTTTGGAAGGCCAGTGGATTGGAATTGTACTCGGTGCCTGGCCGGCTGCTATGGGCTTCTTCGGACTTGCATGTGCCGGAGGAAATTGCTCCAAAGGAAACTGTGTGATTAAACCTGATGCAAATCATAAACAGTAGGAAATCACAAGTGCCTTTAAAAAATAAGTCTAAGAAATGGAAGTACATAAATTTCAGGTAAATCTCGAATGGAGATGGACAGAAAAAGAGGAAATTTCTTCTCCAATCTTCGACCAAGAGTTGAAGTCGCAATTCCTTCAGGATTCGCGAAGAAGTGAATATCAAACTACTTAAAATGAATTAATTAAGATCAAAGATTGCTTAAAATAAAATTTGAAATTATTTTTGAAGCTGCATTATTTTAATAATGCACAGTGTAATAATGGTGCATTTTAACTGTTGAAATATTATCAATTTTGTTTAATTCAGGGTAAGACTTTGACTGCCACTTCTCTAAGACCTGCTCAAAAATACTGTCGCTATTCCAGTAACATTTAATCATTATTATTTATAGTTATTTACTTTTATAAATAGTAATAAATTGATTTTTGATGTTATTTGTTACAATGTTCGGTACAGGAAGAAACTATGATATTATATACAGTTATTTAGAAGTTAAATTTATATTATAGCAGCTAAACTCATAGAATTTAATTGATTATAAATGAAAATGTCAAGTATTCAAGAGAGCTGTATTGTATCCTTATATATACAATATACCGATACTAGTGTTAAAGATAATGGACTAAATGTAGACTAAAAGATGAAAATAAAAAAACCTAACTTACTTTAAATTAGTAAGTTAGGTTTTATTTAAGTGACCTTGCCAGGAGGAAGTTTATACAATTTAAGACAAGGACAAAAAGCACTGTTTTATTTGAAAAATGCTTATAAAATCAATGTTTACAGCGAATTACACTTCAACTAACAATGAAATGCAATAGAGTTAAATTTTGTGTTATTGCATAATTGTGGACTAGATGTGGACTAGAAATTGTACCTTAGTATTTCTTTTATTTAAGTCCACAGATTATGGCCATTTCTTTTTTTATACAATCCAGTAAAAATCCAGCACCAATTTACGTACGCGTTCGGGAAGGTCGGGAGGTGGATGCTAAAAGCAAAACAAAAAAGACCATAGACCCAAAATTATTTAGCAAGGGAAAAGTAAAACTTCGAAAAATTCCCACCAGGGCCGATGCTCAGGAAAAGCAGTGGATCCAAAAGGCAAACAATCAACTTATTATCCTTCAAAAAGATCTAGATCACTTAAAGGTGCTTCTTACCGACAGGCTCAATAATCGTAAAGATGGACAAATAATCAATAGCAGGTGGCTTAATAAGGTTATAACCCCTCGAAAAACAACCGAACTCCCTAAAGCCCTGCTCTCCTATTTTGATTACTTCCTGGAATCCAAAAAGACAAGTTTAAACGCCAACACCATTAAAAAGATCAAGGTATTCAAACATCGATTGGAGCGTTATGAGCATACTCACGGAACCGTTTACATTAATGAAGTGGACAAACGTTTTGCCCTCTCCCTGCAACGCTGGTGCGATCGGGAGAATTATGCACACAATACTAAGGTAAAAACCTTAAAGGTTTTATTGACCGTTTGTAACCACGCCAAAGAAAACGGGCTCCCCACCAGCACCCAACTACCCTATATTACCCGGGGGCTGAAATACCAAAAGACCAGTCACGTTCATTTAAAAGAATTGGGTGAAAAACGTACCTCCATTAGTCTTAATGAGCTAATAAATAGCAAACAAGAATACGGTATATCTGTACAGGCAATTATGCGAAGGGCTAAAGATTTAGGGGTTATTACCGATTATTATTATCGAGGCTTTTGTATAAAAATGGCTAAGAATAAGGAAGAGCGAGATTTAGGTAATTATATTGGAATAGAAAAGTCAAATCGGTTTAACCAACTTTTATTTCGGGCAGCTTCAGAGGATATTATTTCCTTAAGTAAAGCTGCGAATTTGGCTAATTTAAAATTGGCAGCATTTAGAAAAGAGTTTATCGCTTTATGAGAATTATTGTTAATGATGCAAATATTCTCATAGACCTGGTAGAACTTGACCTCCTAAGACTAAATTCATAAAATTCACGGGTAAATGAAAGCAATTAATATCAATTAAAATTTACTTTTGAAAAATGAGATATTCTGTACCTATTCTGTACCCAGTAAAAAAAAGAAAGGCTCCACATTTCTGTGAAGCCTTGTCTTTGCTAGTAGCGGGAACTGGACTCGAACCAGTGACCTTCGGGTTATGAGCCCG
>NZ_CAXAVR010000062.1:0-15527 GCF_963972535.1 uncultured Salegentibacter sp. | reverse complement strand
TTAAAGAATTCAAGATAGAACAAGATCGCTGCGCCATGAAAATTGGCACCGACGGGGTCTTACTCGGCGCCTGGGCTTCCCTGGAACACCAACCAGACAGCATACTTGATATTGGCACAGGAACAGGTCTAATCGCATTAATGCTCGCACAACGCTCCCCTGCTTTTCTTATTGATGCTTTAGAAATTGACGAAGATGCTTACGAACAGGCTGTGGACAATTTTGAACAAAGCAACTGGGGAGATAGGCTATTTTGCTATCACGCCGCTTTTGATGAATTTGTAGAAGAAATGCAGGATGAAGAGAAATATGAACTCATAATTTCCAATCCGCCATTTTATGCCGAAGATTATACTTCAGAAAGCGCAAGTAGAAATAAAGCACGTTTTGCTGAAGCCCTGCCTTTTTCAGAATTACTTGAAGGGGTTTCAAAATTACTTCATCCCGATGGGGAATTCAATACAATTATTCCGCATAAAGAAGAAAAAGATTTTTTAGCGCTGGCCAGTGAATTTGGTCTTTTTCCGAAGAAAATCACCAGGGTACGCGGCAATGAAACATCAGCAATAAAAAGAAGTTTATTGAGTTTTAGCTTTAAAGAAATTGAGCTGCAAGAGAATGAACTTATCATTGAAATTTCACGACATAATTATACAGAAGCTTACAAAAAGCTTGTAAAAGACTTCTATCTTAAATTATAATCTTAAAATTGTTTGCTTTCAAAAGCTTGGTTACATTTGTGTAAAACACCACACAAATGAGAACAGATAACTTCCAGGCTCCAGATTATTATAATATTGATGAGCTGTTAACCGATGAACATAAAATAGTTCGCGATGCCGCCAGAGAATGGGTGAAACGCGAAGTTTCCCCCATAATTGAAGATGCTGCGCAAAAAGCAGAATTCCCTAAATCTATAATTAGCGGTTTAGCTGAAATTGGAGCTTTTGGCCCATATATTCCTGAAGAATACGGCGGAGCCGGTTTGGATCAAATCTCATACGGACTAATCATGCAGGAAATTGAACGCGGTGACAGTGGCGTACGCTCTACCGCATCTGTTCAAAGTTCTCTGGTAATGTTTCCTATTTATAAATACGGCAATGAAGAACAACGCAAAGAATATTTACCAAAATTAGCCTCGGGAGAATTTATGGGATGTTTTGGGCTTACCGAGCCAGACCACGGTTCTAATCCCAGGGGGATGACCACCAATTTTAAAGATAAAGGCGATCATTATTTATTAAATGGGGCTAAAATGTGGATCTCTAATGCACCGTTTGCAGATATTGCAGTGGTTTGGGCAAAAGATGAAAACGGCCGAATTCACGGACTTATCGTAGAAAGAGGAATGGAAGGTTTTTCTACTCCTGAAACACATAACAAATGGTCACTTCGCGCCAGCGCCACCGGTGAGCTTATTTTTGACAATGTAAAGGTGCCAAAAGAAAACCTAATGCCTAATAAAAGCGGACTTGGCGCTCCTTTAGGTTGCCTTGATTCTGCTCGCTACGGAATTGCCTGGGGCGCCATTGGTGCAGCAATGGATTGCTATGATACCGCTTTGCGTTATGCAAAAGAGCGCGTGCAGTTTAATAAACCAATTGCCGGCACTCAACTTCAGCAGAAAAAATTAGCAGAAATGATCACCGAGATCACCAAAGCGCAGCTTATGGCCTGGAGACTGGGTGTTCTTAAAAATGAAGGAAAGGCAACTTCTGCTCAAATCTCTATGGCTAAAAGAAATAATGTGGAAATGGCTATAAAAATAGCCCGTGAAGCAAGACAGGTTTTAGGCGGAATGGGAATTACCGGCGAGTATAGCATTATGCGCCATATGATGAACCTGGAAAGTGTAATTACTTATGAAGGCACTCACGATATTCACTTATTAATTACGGGAATGGATATTACCGGGATTCCGGCTTTTCAATAAAAATAATTCTAAATAAGTATGGTAACATTGTCGTGCTGAATTCATTTCAGCATCTAAGTTTGTTAAAACACACAATATAATAGATCCTGAAACAAGTTCAGGATAACGCGAAATAATCTCAATCATTACAATAAATCAAAGCAAGGGCAGCGTTTACAGCGTTTGCCCTTTTTATATTTTTCGCAGCATTCTTTTTTAAGCGGTTTGGGATTTTTAGCCACAACACCGTCTATTTGCAAATAATCTTTTGATTTATTTGAATAAAAAACAATGACATTATATGAATTTAAAAACTGCTTCGCCATATTTTGAATATACTTTAAAAAGCTGAAATTGAGCGTTAATTCAGTTTTAAATGAATGTTTAAATTTTATAAATCCTAAAGAGAATCTTATTTTTGCAAAATGGGAGAAAAAAATAGGATAAACGAGGTAAATAAAGCGCTAGAGCTTAAAATAAATCAACTTTTAGATCATTCCTTATATCAAAAAATAACCACTCCAGAGCATCTTCAAATTTTTATGGAGCATCACGTTTTTGCTGTGTGGGATTTTATGTCTTTACTTACCGCCTTACAGGAAAAACTTACCAAAACTACCAATCCATGGGTGCCTGTAGGCAATCCTGAAACTCGTTATTTAATCAATGAAATAGTTCTGGCTGAAGAAACCGATGTTAATTACTTCGGAAAACATCAAAGCCATTTTGAAATGTATCTGGATGCAATGGAAAAAAGTGGCGCCGATACCGGCAGGATAAAAGATTTTTTGCTCCAGGTGACTCACGGCACCGATATTTTTTTATTGATTGCAGCCACAAAACTCCCGCTTAATATTAAGATATTTCTAAAGAATACCTTTGAAGTAATTTCAGAAGAAAAACCTCATAAAATTGCCTCAGCCTTTACCTTTGGACGCGAAGGACTTATTCCCGGGATGTTCACTTCTATTATAGAAAATGTGCAACAGAATTTCCCGAAAGAAGATTTAAGTCTATTTAAATACTATTTTGATCGTCATATAGAATTAGACGGTGATGAGCACGGGCCTATGGCCTTTAAAATGGTAGCAGAACTCTGTGGAAATGATGAGGAGAAATGGGAAGAAGTAAAAATTACCGCTGAAGAAGCGCTTGATGCCCGGTTAGAGCTTTGGAAAGGCATTGAAGAAGAGATTTCAGAAAATATAGATTCTAAAAACCTGCAAACGATTTAAAGAGATTTTTTCTGTAAAAATAAACCTCAAAGGTTTTGATAACCTTTGAGGTTTATTTAATATTTCTAATCCCCTATCCTGAGCTAGAAGCTCAAAAGATTTCACCACCTAGATCCTGAAATGAATTCAGAATGGTGATCACTATCTACTCGATAGAAGAATTAAGGTGCTTCAGGAGCAAGCTTTACTTCCAGCCCATCTAATTCTTCAGTAATGGGAATTTGGCAGCTTAAACGACTATTGTCTTCCACAAAAAATGCCTGATCCAGCATGTCTTCCTCTTCAATACTTTGTTCGGGCAGCATATGCTCAAAATTGAGAATATAACACTGGCAGGAAGCACACATTGCCATACCGCCACAAATACCAATGGTTCCTTCGGCAGCAAGTTCGTAAGAGCGAACCACTTCCATAAGGTTCATATTCATATCTGTTGGAGCGTCTACCACGTGGGCTTCGCCTTCCCTGTCTATAATGGTTATTTTAATATCAGACATATCTTCTAATAAAAGAATATTCAAGATGGACGTCATTCTGAACTCGTTTCAGAATCTAAGCTCTTAGAACCTGAAACCATCCCGCCACTTCGGGACAGGTTGACGACACTACAACTGAATTTTTCTGTTTTAATTTATACTTTTTACAACTTCTTTTTTTGCTTCTTTCTTACTGCCGTCAAATCCGCTTACGCCACTTACGGTAGTATATTTCATCACATATTTCTTGTCTGGGAAAATGCGTTGATAAGCGCTCTGACACATAATCGCTGCTTCGTGGAAACCACAAAGAATCAGCTTTAATTTGCCTGGATATGTATTCACATCTCCAATGGCATAAACCCCGGGAATATTTGTTTGATAATCGTAAGCATTATCAACTTTAATCGCATTTTTCTCTATCTCCAGACCCCAATCTGCAATAGGTCCTAATTTAGGCGAAAGCCCAAATAATGGTATAAAATAATCGGTTTCTTTAATTTCTTTTTCTCTTGCGGAATCCTTGTGAGTAATCACTACACTATCCAGTTCTTCCTCTCCTTTAAGATCGGTAACCTCAGCATTGGTAATAAGATTTATCTTTCCAATTTTTGAAAGCTCTTCTACTTTTTCTACTGAATCTAACGCTCCACGAAAATCATTTCTTCGGTGTACCAGTGAAACTTCTGAAGCAACATCGGCTAAATAAATAGCCCAATCTAATGCTGAATCACCCCCACCGGCAATTACTACTTTTTTATCGCGATAATCTTCTGGTTCCCGAATTATATAAGCTACGCCTTTATCTTCAAAATCGGTGATATTGGCAATAGGTGGTTTTCTTGGTTCAAAACTTCCAAGACCACCGGCAATTACTACCACCGGGGCGTGGTGTTTTGTTCCTTTATTAGTGGTAACTATAAAGCTACCATCTTCCTGTTTATCTATGGTTTGAGCTCTTTCTCCCAGAGTAAAACCCGGTTCAAAAGGCTTTATTTGCTCCATTAGATTAGTTACCAGGTCTCCTGCCAATACTTCGGGGAAGCCCGGGATATCATAGATAGGTTTTTTAGGATAAATTTCGGAACATTGCCCGCCAGGTTGCGGCAGTGCATCTATTAAATGACATTTTAGTTTTAATAATCCTGCTTCAAAAACCGCAAAAAGGCCCGTTGGCCCTGCGCCAATTATAAGTATATCGGTTTTAATCATTCTACTGGTAAATTTGATAGTAAGCCAGGTGCTTACCTTTGAATATTGATCACACTTTCTATTTGTGGAACATATTTTTTAATAGTCATTTCTACCCCAGATTTTAGCGTCATCTGGTTTACTGTGCAATCTACACATGCGCCTTCCAGACGAACCTTAACCAGGCGATCGTTCTCAATAGCGATAAGGGAAATATTGCCCCCGTCACTCTCCAAAAAAGGTCTGATTTCAGCCAGGGCCTTTTCTACATTTAATTTAACTTCTTCGCTCGTCATCTATTTTTTATTAACTGCACTGCATCCTGCCATTGTAGTGATCTTAATCGCTTCAGTTGGAGGCAGACTTTGGTTTCTATTCACTGTTTCCTGAACCATCCCACGGGTAATTTCTTCAAAAGCTTCTTCCAGGGGTGTTGACTCCTGCATAGCAGCAGGACGGCCAATATCACCAGATTCTCTTAAGCTTTGTACCAGCGGAATTTCGCCTAAAAATGGCGCCTCAATATCTTTTGCGAGGTTTTTAGCACCTTCTCTTCCGAAGATATAATATTTATTTTCAGGAAGTTCTTCTGGAGTAAAATACGCCATATTCTCTATTATTCCCAGTACCGGCACATTTATACTTTCCTGGCGGAACATGGCAACTCCTTTTTTAGCATCGGCTAAAGCCACGTTTTGTGGAGTACTTACAATCACAGATCCTGTTACAGGAAGAGACTGCATAATTGAAAGATGAATATCTCCCGTTCCCGGTGGTAGATCTACTAAAAGAAAATCTAACTCGCCCCAGGCCGCATCAAAAATCATTTGATTTAAAGCTTTAGAAGCCATTGGTCCACGCCAAATAACTGCCTGATTTGGTTGGGTAAAGAACCCGATAGAAAGAATTTTTACCCCGTAGTTTTCTACAGGTTTCATTTTAGATTTCCCATCTACATTTACTGAAAGTGGTCTTGAAGCTTCAACATCAAACATCATAGGGATAGACGGCCCATAAATATCGGCATCTAAAATCCCAACTTTAAAGCCCATCTTTGATAAAGTTACCGCAAGGTTAGCGGTTACTGTAGATTTACCTACGCCTCCTTTTCCGGAAGCCACGGCTATAATATTGGAAATCCCGGGAATTGCTTTCCCTTTTATTTCTGGTTTTTTAGAGGTAGACTCTATTTTAATATTTACTTTAACTTTGGCTTTTTGTTCTACATGTTCGTGAATTGCTTTCATCACATCTACTTCTGCCCGCTTTTTAATATGCAAGGCAGGGGTTTGTAAAACCAGGTCTACAACCACCTCATCACCAAAAGTCATTACATTTTGAACAGCCCCGCTTTCTACCATATTTTTGCCTTCTCCGGCTACAGAAATAGTTTCCAGCGATTTTAATATTTCTTTTCTGTCTAACTTCATTTAAAAGATATTTATAATCCCAAAAAAATCAGGACAATTTTAAGCTGAAATAGCGAGTTTTACCTAAAATCTCATCAGCTTATATAGATTCATTCTAAACGCAAATATAGGGGGAAAAGCTAAGAAAACGAAGTATTTACCCATAATTGATCTATGGAATAATAAAGCCCCATTATAGTAAAACTTCAGAAGAAAAATTTATCTCAAATCTTCCTGAGGATCCCAAAAGTGCTTTTTAAAATCCTGAACTTTATTATCTTTTACCGTAACCCCTTCAGAAGTTAGCATTTGCTGCATCGCGCTATGATCTCCAAAATGACTTTTGCCGGTAAGGAGTCCGTTTCTATTTACCACCCGGTGCGCCGGCACATCGTCCAGATCTTTAGCCGAATTCATTGCATAACCAACCATTCTTGCACTTTTTGCGGCACCTACACTTTTTGCGATAGCGCCGTAAGAAGTCACTTTCCCTTTTGGAATTTGTCTCACTACTTCATAAACCCTTTCAAAAAAGTTCTTTTCTTCCAAACCTAAGAGTAATAAATTCTTAAAAGTGTTACAATTACCAAAATAAGCATTAGGGCGGTCATAAAATAATTGGAGTATTTTGAAAATGCTTCAGCTTGTTTTTCAATTCTAATAAAGGAAAGTACGTAAACATATAGTGTAGTAAAACTCCCCATAGATGCAGCCAGAATAAAAGCTATAATTCGGGACCAATCGTAAGTGGCACCAACGCCAATATGCAGGGCTCCTGCAATAGCTACAAAATAAGGAACGGGAAAAATATTTAGGGCCGCCACAAGCATTCCTTTAAAAATACTGTTGGAATTTGCTTTGCGCGATTTATGTTCTATGCCGCCACGTTTCTTTGCCTGAATAAAAAAGTAAACAGCAAGCAGAATAAATATTACCAGGCCGGCACGTAATAAAATATTCTGAACAAATTCATTTCCGAATATATATTTAGCGAGTAGCACGGCCACCGTTGCCTGAATAATCACCACAATTGTGGCGCCCAACGCAACATAAAGCCCATTTTTCTTTCCTTTTTCAACACAGGTTTTAGCCACGGTCATATTCACCAAACCGGGAGGGATTACCCCAAGCAAGGCCGCGAAATAAGTAATTAGAAAAAGTTTTGTTTCCTCCAAAGAGACTTATTTTATCCTAAACTGAATGTAAGTTATAGGTTTTCCCTGGTCAAGATACTGTTTTTCGTAGAAAGTTTGAATTTCCCTAACCGCTTTGGGCGAATATTCATTTTTATAAATATCGTGATGCGCATATAGAATTTCGTGACCTTCGCCGTGAAGCAAGCCAAGTGTATAACCGTGCATAAATTCGCTGTCGGTTTTCAGGTTTACCAGGCCTTCAGGTTTTAAAATATGCTTATATTTTTGAAGAAATTCAGCATTTGTTAAGCGATGCTTGGTACGCTTATATTTAATTTGAGGATCGGGAAAAGTGATCCAGATCTCATCTACTTCATTTTCGGCGAAAACGCGATCTATCAATTCAATTTGAGTTCTTAAAAAAGCTACGTTTTCCAGATTTTCTTCTATAGCAGTTTTTGCACCTCTCCAAAACCTGGCGCCTTTTATATCTATTCCTATAAAATTCTTTGTAGCATCCTGCTTAGAAAGGCCAATGGTATATTCTCCTTTTCCGCAGCCCAATTCCAAAACGATAGGATGATCATTTTTAAAAAAATCTTTATTCCAATTTCCTTTTAAACTGAATTGATCTTTCTCCAGCTCTTCCCGGGAGGGTTGTATCACATTTTCAAATGTTTCGTTCTCCCTAAATCGTCTTAATTTATTCTTACTTCCCACGCCTTAATTTAATATTTTGGTAAAATTAAAGAAAATAGCGCACAGGCACTTAATATTATATTTGATATATGCAGAAGAAAAGAATTTTAGTGGCTGTTTTAAACTGGGGGCTTGGTCATGCTACACGTTCTATTCCTATTATAAATGAATTACTGAATCATAATTTTGAAGTTTTTATCGCCTCAGATGGAGGGGCGTTGCAGTTATTACAGAAAGAATTCCCCGATATTAAATGCCTGAAACTTCCTTCCTATAATATTTCCTATAGCAAATCTGCGAGTTCTTTTAAATGGAAATTATTTACTGAAACTCCAGGTATTCTACATGCGATAAGACTTGAAAGAAAAGCGATTAAAAAATTTGTTGAGGAATATAATTTAAACGGAATAATCTCTGATAACCGATTTGGATGCCGACATGAAAACATCCCTTCTGTTTTTATCACCCACCAGTTAAATGTGCTAAGTGGAAATACTACTTATTTAAGCAGTAAATTACATCAAAAATATATTTCGAAATTTGATGAATGCTGGATTCCCGATACTCCCGGCAATAAAAATTTAAGCGGAATAATGGGCCATTTAAAAGAAATGCCCGAAAACGTAAAATACATTGGACCACTGAGCCGATTTAATAAATTCCCAGGACAAAAAAAATATGACTTCGCTGTAGTTTTATCTGGTCCAGAACCTCAGCGAACAATGTTGGAAGAGAAATTACTTGTAACCTTCCAAAATTCAGACAAAAAAATTGTTTTTATAAGAGGAATAATAGGCGGGGAAAGTATTACTTCTTTAAACAAAAGCCTGGAAATTATAAACTATCTAACTTCTAAAGAACTGGAAGAAGTAATTCTAAGTAGTGAAATTATTATATGCAGGTCTGGCTATACCAGTATAATGGATTTGGCTAAACTGGAAAAAAAAGCATTCTTTATTCCCACTCCCGGCCAGTACGAACAGGAATATTTAGCTGAACGTTTTATGAAGTTAGGAATAGCTCCTTTTTGCAAACAAGAGGAATTTGAAATTTCAAAACTTGAGGATTTAAGAGATTTTTCAGGCTTCAGCAACCTAAATTTCAGTGGTAATTTCAGGGGTATTTTTGCTCTTTTCCAGAGTGAATGAAAATTCACTTCCCACCCCAAACACACTTTCTACATATATTTTTTCATCGTGCGCTTCAATAATATGCTTTACTATAGAAAGTCCTAAGCCAGAGCCGCCTTCCTTCCTGGAGCCGCTTTTATCTACACGATAAAAACGTTCAAAAACACGCGGTAGATTTTCTTTTTCTATTCCTTCACCATTATCGGTTACACGAACAATCACTTTATTCTTGATAAGGTTTTCTATGCTAACTTCAGTAGTACCATCTTCCTTTCCGTATTTAATAGAATTCACGATTAAATTGGTAAGGACCTGTTGAATTCTATCCCTATCGGCATTTACCCAAATAGGTTCGTCGTAATCAATATCAAAAGTTAGGGTGATGTTCTTTTTGGCTGCTTTCATTTCCAAAAGATCAAATGAGCCCTGCACAAGTTCCACAATATTAAAATCTTCCTCTTCTAAATGTAGGTCCCCGGCCTCCAGTTTGGTGATCATATCTAAATCGCGCACTATATAAATAAGGCGTTCTACACCTTTGCTGGCACGTTGCAGGTATTTTTTTCGCACCGCTTTATCTTTCATTGCGCCATCAAGCAGCGTAAGAATATATCCCTGAACGGTAAAAAGTGGTGTTTTAAGCTCATGCGAAACATTTCCCATAAATTCTTTCCTATAGGCTTCACGAACTTTAAGAGTATCTATCTCCAGCTTTTTATCTTTGGTAAATTTTTCAACTTCGCGGGTAAGCGTAGCCATATCTGTAGTAACCTGGCTGGGTTTTAGAGTGGTAGAATCTAAAAGGGAAACATTATCGTAGATCTTTTTAATTCTTTTATAGATAAAATGTTCTACTCTATACTGAATTATAAAGAAGCACACCAAATAGGTTATAAAAATAAAAGCAAAAAACGGCCCGGGAATAAATCCGCTGGTAAAATAGGCAAAACCTGCCAACACCACACTCAAAACAAGTGTGATATAAAGTGAAGTCTTTATTGCGAATTTATATGAGCGTTTAAACTTTTTTGCCATTAAACAACAAACTTGTAGCC
The DNA here is from genome assembly GCF_963972535.1 of uncultured Salegentibacter sp. Taxonomy (NCBI): domain Bacteria; kingdom Pseudomonadati; phylum Bacteroidota; class Flavobacteriia; order Flavobacteriales; family Flavobacteriaceae; genus Salegentibacter; species uncultured Salegentibacter sp. The sequence continues at coordinate 5,281 of NZ_CAXAVR010000062.1, read as the reverse complement.
TACTCCTTTTACAGTTTTAAAAGATTCGTCGCCAATTTTTTCCCGAAGCTTTCTTATATGAACATCTATGGTACGCCCACCCACAATAACCTCGGCGCCCCATACTTTATCTAAAATATCTTCTCTTTTAAATACCTTTCCGGGTTTTGAAGCTAATAAAGAGAGTAGTTCAAATTCTTTTCTCGGTAATATAATTTCTTCTCCGCTTTTAATCACTTTATACTCATCGCGGTTGATAATAAGATCTTTTATTTTTACCACATTAGAAGAAGCGGTATCATCTTTAAACCTTCTAAGTAAAGCTTTTACTTTACTTACCAGCACTTTTGGTTTTATAGGCTTAGTGATATAATCATCGGCCCCGGCATCAAAACCGGCCATTTGAGAATAATCTTCGCCACGCGCGGTAAGGAAAGCTATAATAGTTTCTTCCAGCTCTGGTAGCTTTCTTATTTGCGCACAGGCTTCAATCCCATCCATTTCGGGCATCATTACATCCAGAACAATAAGCTGGGGTTTCTTCTTTTTTGCAAGCTTTACAGCATCAGCGCCATTATCTGTAGTAATTACCTGGTATCCTTCGGCTGAAAGGTTATATCCCACTATTTCCAGGATATCCGGTTCATCGTCTACCAGTAAGATTTTAATGTCCTTTTTTTTCATTTTGGTTTAGTTGATTTGGTATAATGTGAGGTAAAAGTAACCATAAATTTGAACTTACGTAAGCTCTACTCCTTTGGTAACCTTAAGCTAACATTATAATCATAAACACATAATTTCAGCTTAACAGAGGCTTTACAATGCTGCCGTTAATTTGCGCCATAGAATTAAACACAGTAATGAAGAAGTATTTATCTATCCTTAGCTTACTTATTTTTGGTACAGCAATACAAGCGCAAAATGATACTACCGGTAGTATTGCCGGAAAATTATCTGACCACGAAGTAGACGGGCAACCTCTGCCTTTTGCGAATGTAATTATTAAAGAAACTAATAAAGGAACCACTTCAGATTTTGACGGGCTTTACTCGCTACAAAATATTGAACCCGGGTTTTATACTGTAGAATTTAGCTTTATAGGTTACGAAACTTTGCAAATTCCAAATGTTGAAGTTACCGCAGGAAAAGTTACCGAAGTAAACACCGGACTTGGAGCCAGTGCAGCGGCCTTAGAGGAAGTTATTATTTCTACGGTTTCAAGAAAAGATTCTGAAGTTGCCTTATTGCTTGAACAGAAGAATGCAATCCAGATACAACAATCTATAGGTGCCGAAGAACTTTCAAGAAAAGCAGTGACAAATGTAGAACAAGGGGTTTCTAAAGTATCAGGGATTACGATGGTACAGGATAGAGGTATTTTTGTTCGCGGCCTTGATGATCGCTACAATTACCTTATGATTAACGGCCTTCCGGTAGCTTCTTCAGATCCAGATTTCAAGATTATTCCCTTAAGTTATATTTCAACGAATATTGTAAGTTCGGTAAATATTTTAAAAACTTTCTCCCCATCGCTTTATAGTGATTTCGCAGGAGCCACCTTTAAAATTAATACTCCGCCGGCACCCGCGAAACCTACTACAACAATAAATTTTGGTTTTAACTATAATACCAATACTACTTTTGAAAATTTCCTTACTGATAATTCTGGAGATTCCGAATTTTTAGGCTACACTGGAGAGGGAAGAAATTTACCGGGAGAATTAGACATTAACAGCCTAAGTTTAAGCGCTACTCCAGAAGAATCGGCCCGCCTTTTTAATACTTCCTGGACACCGGAAAGTAAAAATGCTCCACTGGATACCCGATTTGGAATTTCGCATGGGCAACGCTTATTTGCTAATGATCGTGAAAACCTTGGTTTTGTTTTTAGTATGAACTACAGGAATTTTCATCGCAAACAAAATGGAGTTGAGCGTACATTAAACTCTGAAGGCACAGCGGGGCAGGATTTCACTTCTACTAATTATAATTTTAGCACACAAAAATCAGCTTTATTAAGTCTGGATTATACCCGCTTTAATAAATTGAATTTAAGTTTTAATACTATTTACCTTCAAAACTCTTCAAATTTTATAAGAGAAGCCTACGGAAGAAATGACGGATTCACACAGCTAAATAATCGTGATTTCTTCATTAGAGATATGAGGTATACCGAAAACGATCAACTTACTTTCCAACTTACCGGAAATCTTGAATTTCAGGAAAAGAAACACCAAATACATTTTGGTGCATCTGCCGGTTTAGGCAATAATGAAGTTCCAGACAGGCGCGTACTAAGAGCTGCGGGTGTGGGAGAAGATGCAAATTACATTACAACAAATGGAATTAATCCGTTCAAGTTCTACCAGAGCCTGGAAAATATGAATGTAAATTCTCGCCTGGAATATGAGTTAGGATTTGATCAAAATGAAGAAGGAGATTATAACACTGTATTCAAAATTGGCCATAATCTAGATCATATTGAATATCAATTTTACAACAGGTTTATTACCGCCCAGGTAAATAGAAATAACTTACCAAACCTAAATACGAATGACCCACAGGATTTCTTTAATCAGGGTTTTAACGAAGGGTTTTTAAGTTACAGCAGCACTTTTGATCCTACTGCGGCAAGTAAAATTGATCAAACTATAAATGCCGGATATCTTACCTTTTTTAGAAAATGGGATAGAATAATATTAGAGGCTGGTTTAAGAGCAGAACATGCATTAAGAGAGATTATTTTTAGGGAGCCTTTAGATAGACCGCAAACTCCATATCAAAAATTAGTTTACGAACCATTTGATTTTAATCCTTCGGTAAACTTAAAATATGAATTGAATGAAACTTCTAACCTAAGATTCACCTCTTCTATTACAAATACACGTCCAAGATTAAGAGAAATTTTACCCACCGTTTATCAAAATGGTGATGGAAACCAGGTTATTGGTAACCCAGATCTATTAAATTCTACCAATTATAATCTTGATATTAAGTACGAAATATTCCCTACAAGCTCAGAGCTTTTCGCAATAACCGCCTTTGGTAAATACCTGGAAGATCCAATTGAAAGATTGGCAAGATCTACAAGTGTTGGTTACAGGACTTTCTTTGACAACTTTGAGGAAGCATACTTATACGGTTTGGAAATGGAAGCCAGAGTAAATGTGGGAAATCTTACAAAGACAGAAAATCTTAAACCTTTAAGTTTTGGCTTCAATGCAATTCTTATGAATTCTACTGCAACTGCCAATGCTGATGACCCACGATTTGCCGTAGTAACCAATAAGGAACGTAAGTTACAGGGAGCATCAAATTGGGGAATTAATGCCGATTTAGGATATGAGCTTGTTGATACAGAAAAGACCGAATCTAAGATCAACTTAATATTTAATACCTACGGAAAAAGGATTTATGCAGTAGGCGTTGAAGGTGCAGATGAAATTTATGAAAAACCAATTAACCAACTAGATCTATCCTGGAATACAGAATTTAACGATCATCTTGGTGTGAAATTAACCGTAAGAAATATCCTTAACGAAGAAACTTTATTCACTCAAGATCCAACTCAGGAAGTTCGTTTCCCAGAAAGGTTTAGCAATGTTGTAGAAAGCTTTGACCTGGGAACCACTTTTGGAGTAAATGTCACGTATAAATTTTAACCATAAATATTTTAACCACAACTAAATTTTAAATTATGAAAAAACCGATTTTAAAAACCCTTTTTGCACTGTCTTTACTTGCAGGATTCGCATCTTGCAGCAGTGATGATGATGGATTACAACCAACTGATGATGTGGATGACATTGCCACAGATGATGACAACGGAGGAGGCGCTGACGGCATTCTTCAGGGCACTGTTCTTGAAGGCGACATCACCCAAGATCTTTTAGTTGAAACCGGAGATTACTCCTTAAGAGGAGCAGTTACTGTAAAAAATGGGGCCACATTAACTATTCAGCAAGGTTCTACATTTACTGTTACTGCTGAAGACCAGGCAGCGGGAGTAAACCTTGTTTTCGTAGAGCAAGGTGGAAGAATCGTAGCCGAGGGAACAGTTTCCCAACCAATTGTATTTACTTCTGAAAACCAAAATTCAGAAGGTGGTGATGGAGACTGGGGAGGAATTGGAATTCACGGGCGTGCAAGAATGAACGCGCCGGGAGGTGAATCACAATCTGAAGCTGGGCAATTACCTTATGGTGGTGAAGACGACGAAGACGATTCTGGAGTGCTTCGCTATGTACGCGTAGAATATGCCGGCCAGGCATCTTCAGATGGTCAATTTGAATTCAATGCTTTTTCATTTTTCGCAGTAGGTAGCGGTACAGTAGTAGAAAACTGTGAAGCATTTGAAGGAGCTGATGACGGATTTGAATTCTACGGAGGTACTGTTAATGCAACAAATATCTCGGCAGTAGGTATGGAAGATGATTCTATAGACTGGGACGAAGGTTACAGAGGTACCATTAACAACGCGGTAATTTACCAGTATGATGGCACAGGAGATTTTGCATTCGAATTAGCAAGCAGAAGTGGTGAAAACAATGCAACACCACGTGCAAAACCTACGGTAAGCAATGTAACTTTAAGAGGTCATAACAGAGAAGGGAAAGCAGCTTTTGATCTAAAACAAGGAACCGGTGGAATTTTTGACAACATCGTTGGCTATAATTACGAAACTATGATATTTGTTAACGACCAACTACAGGAGGTGGAAAATGGAGACCTGGAATTTACCAATACTCATTTTTACGACTACACTAACCTGGTAGTAAATAATGTTGACGAAAGTGATATCACAGAGGAATTAATCTCAATGAACGAAGAAGCAACCGGAGCAGATTTATCTGAATTTGAAGGTTGGACAAGATTCGATGCAATGGGAGGATTCGAAGAATAATTTATTTAAATTTATTAGCCAGGAAAAGGTTGCCCTAAAAGGCAGCCTTTTTTAATATAATATTAAGATTAAATACACAATAAATCTGGCATCGTTTTTGAAATTTTATTGTAGTTTTGTATAAACCTCGATATTAAAGAATGAAGCAATATTACTTTTATAGTTTCATATTAGCTATTTTCCTCACATTCTCTGCACCAAATGCAGCGTATGCGCAGGATACTACCAGCTCGGGGAATAAAACCGAAATTCCTATAGAAGGTTTATCTATATACCCAAACCCGGTTACTAACGGGAAAGTTTATATTAGTACTTCCCAAAATAAAGAAAAGGAAATCCAGATTTACAATGTTTTGGGGAAACCTGTACAACGCACCAAATTAAGAGGAAAAGAACTTG